>DMPG01000326.1 GCA_003456055.1 Bacteroidota bacterium
GGTTAATGAGGGTCCTGTAAGAGATGTTGATGCGGTAAGAAAATCGTTGGCACTGATATTACTAAATGCAACAGTAACAGGAGAATATACAATTGAGTCCCCGATCTCGAAAGTTTCCAGGATACTCGCACTCGTAGGAATATATTTTCGCAGGTTGCCATTGACGTGACCGGCTGTTCGAGCAATGGTGCTGCCGTTCGACATTTCAACGGCAAATGAGCCGGTATTGATATTTCCACCTGTAAGAAATAAAGTATCGTTAATAACAAGATCATTACCCAGCGTAAGTGTTCCTATCGATTTGTTCATCTGCACTTTATCCACTGTTCCGATTCCATCAATCGTACTGTTTCCCGTTCCGAAAAACGAAACACTTCTACCATTTGTTGTTAAGACACCATCACTCTGAAAAAGATCCCGTTGGATGTTCAAACCATTACCGGATAAATATGAAAGGATGATATTTCCATAGTTCTCAACAGATCCATTCACCGTCAAAGGAGCGGACATTTCCAATTCTACTTCATTCATAGTTAATGTACATCCGCCCATGACAAAAAGATTTCCTTCAATTGCAGTTGGTAATGTTTTATAGTAACTCCCGAAATTCAAAAGTGTAGTATTGTTGATTTCAACATTGTACGGATAACCCGGACCACTCAATGCACTCCATTCCAATCCACGATAGAATGTACCACCCGAATGATAGCTGAGTGTTGAACCGGAAAGATATAATGGAGGATTGGATGAGACAAATCCACCACTCATGAGATACATCATTCCATGTAGTTTTGAACCAGTACCAAAGTCTACTGAGCCGAAAAGTTTTACATTCCAAAAATCGGCTGTTCCGGTAATAGAATTGAATCCGTTGAAGTTGATATCATTTGAAAGAGTATCAAAATTTCCTGAAACGGAAGTGATTGTTGCATTTGCGCCGATATCAGTAACCGTTCCGTTTAAACGGAGAAGTCCGTTTTGCAGAGTAAGATTTTTGTTGATCCAAAGTGCAACGACCGGTGTGTTGGCGACTTCCACAACATTAGAGGGATTGTTTATTACAAGTGAATCGAAATAGACTGTCCCAGCAGTACTACGTGTAATCAACTGATCCGAATTACCGGAGAAGATTACGGGACGTGTATTTGAAATCAATGATCCATTATTTATAAAATTACCTTTTAGATTCAAACTTCCATTGTAAATACCAGCAAGTGTTATTGTTCCATCATTAGTCAAATTCCCGTTCACTGTCAGTGGCCACATCATTTCTTGACTGTCAACATTCATACTTATTTCCGAAGCAGCATCGATCGTTACGTTTCCCGCAGTTTGAAGCGGGATACTTAAACCAAAGTAATCTCCGATATTAAGCAAAGTCGTATTCGAAACCTGCACATGAAACGGATACCCTGGACCGCTTGTTGAACTCCATTCTAAACCACGATTGAACGTACCACCTGAATTATAGACCAATGTCGAACCCGATTTATATGTCGGAGCGTTACCCATGACCGATGCAGTGGTCAAAATGTACATCATTCCATACAGATTTGAACCGATACCAAAACTTACTGTACCAAAAATGTTTACATCCCATAAATTAATCGTTCCGGTAATCGCGCTGGCATGATATAAGTTGAATACATTCGGAAGCGTATCGAGGTTTCCCGATGCCGCAGTGACGCTCGCATACGCAGCAATATCAGTGACCGTACCATTTAATCTGAGAAGTCCGTTCTGCAGCGTAAGATTATTACTGATAGAAAGAGTTACTGGCCATGTATCGGGGATCTCTACAAAATTGGATGTTTTGTCGATCACCAGTGAATCAAAATAAATTGTCCCTGCAGCGTTGCGTGTAATTAATTGATTTGCACCACCTGAGAATACAACAGATCGGTTAAATGAATTCAATGTCCCGTTGTAATCAAAATTTCCATTCAGGATCAGGTTGCCCCCTTGAATACTGGAAAGTGATAATGTCCCGTTGTTGACAAGATTTCCTAACACCGTTAATGGAGAAGTCATCTCACTCCCATCTTGATTCATCGTCAACTCCGAAGCAGGATCAATTGTTAAATTACCGGATATTTGCCGTGCAATTGCTGATCCACCTACCCCAGAAAGATTAAGCGTCGTATTGTTCGTGATATTCACATGATGAGGATATCCTGCTCCGCTTGTTGAACTCCACTCCCAACCGCGATTAAATATTCCACCGCTTGCATATATAAGCGTCGAGCCAACGCCGTAGGTTGGAATATTGAGATATAACGGTGGAGCAGCAACAACCATACCGTCCGGATTAATTGAGAGATTTCCATTAATGGTTGATCCCGTTCCAAAATCCACCGGACCATAGATTTGAACAGTATCGAATGAAACTGTTCCGGTAACTATGCCGTTTCCGTTAAAGACTACTTGATTTGTTGAACTTAAATTACCGGTTGTTGCGAAGATCGTTCCACCTCCGGTAATGCTTAAAATATGATTGAGTGAAAAAATTCCGTTGGTCAAAATAAGATCGGTGATAATCGGACTTCCCGTAGTCACCGCTCCAAATGGATCGTTAATTTCTACTGTACCAAGATCAACATCACTAATTTCATGTTGTTGACTTCCTCCGGTGAGCAAAATTTTACCTCCCACACTGCTCCAATGGTATCCATCACTTCCTTTAATATTTCCTTTAACTGTAATGATATAACTATTATCTGAAAAACTGCCTTGAAGCAATGTCAAGTCACCGCTCAGTGTTAGATGATTTCCGGCAGTGAGCCCACCATCATTTTTGTTGACAACAATGTTATTGTACGGCTTTCCTCCAGGCAGACTTGGTACAGTCTGACTGTTCGGTCCGTTAAATACTATTGTTGATCCGGAGGTTAAAAAACTTCCGCTGATAAAGGAAGTGGTCGGGGAAAAAATACCATCAATAATAATTGTGTCGGTCGAAGATAAACTGACGTTCCCTGTTCTCGTTCCGCTGATCGAAAGATTTCCATATTTTTCTGCAGCAATTATTTGCGCGCCAGATCCGTAATATTCAACGCTGCTGAATGAACTGATATTATGGATCGAATAATTAAGAGGAAAACTATTTGTTCCACCAATTCTCAACGTAGCAAGTGACCCAATGGTTATGGAAGTGGCTAACACTAATCCGTTGGCAGTGTATGATGAAAGATCGAATATTCCGCCATTGATCGTCAGACTCGTACTTGGTGAGATGTTGGTTCCTAACACAAGACTTTTTGTCCCTGTAGAGTTGATCGTAAAATTTGTTATTGTTGTTGGAGAAGTTTTTAAAGTATCATTAGCCGTTTGCGAAGGACAATCGTAAATGAGATTGCCGAAACTTTGCCCAAACCCTGTCGGCAATGTTGTTGTGATTCCGGTAATTTTGCAAATTGAAAAAGTAGTCCATGTAAATAGTGGGATCGGTTCATTGTTGATAGTTGCGGTATGAGTGTACGTTCCGTTATCGGAGACCTTTCCTGTTGCACCAGTTCCATATATTAGTCTTCCGGAATTATAAAGGTTCGCTGTTCCGCTGGAACCAACAAGAAGATCTTCACCTGCAGCATTTCCATTGTTTACCGTCAATGAGATCACTGCAAGCATAGAATATAGAATAGTGACATCACCGCTCGATATAATCAATTGTGGAGTTGTTGTATTGTGTGCAACAGTTAATGTCCCACCATTGATAAATATTTGTGCATTCGTTCCCGACACTGTCCACGGAGCAGTTGTTGTCATTGAGTGACCGAACTGCACAATAAACACATCCCCGGAAGTAAAATTGTTTGGCGAAGGTCCAGTACCATTTGTTGTAGTTGACCAACTTGACGTACTGTTTGGATTTGCCTGACCAGCTTTGGAATAATACGATGTCGCAAACACAACACTATGAAAAGTTATAACAAGGAGAAGTGAAGTAAAAAAAGTAGAAAAATGTTTCATTAACAAACCTTTGTTCAGATCAAATATGACTTTCAGCGATCAAATTCTGCATTTTCACTAATAACAATAATGGAAAATAGAAACCCTTCACCCAATAATCAAGGTACAGTCTGTTATAACGAGCACAGTATGACGGGAAACAACTGTTTGAAACAGATCAAATTCTTGCTATTATTTCAATGTATTTTCAATCATTTGGATTATGAAACCAGCTAAAGTCCTCTTTGTTTGTCACGGCAACATCTGCCGATCTCCTGCTGCCGAAGGAGTGATGAAAAGTCTTTCAATAGGACTTCCAATCGAAATCCAGTCTGCGGGAACAGCGGGATATCACATCGGCGAATTACCGGATTCACGAATGCGCTCACTTGCACGTAAACGTGGATACGAACTGACCAGCCGTGCGCAACAGTTCGATCCGTCATCTCATTTTGAAAAGTTCGATCATATCGTTGCAATGGATGGAAATAATCTACGTGATTTGAAAGCAATGGACCGAAATAAAAAATACCATCACAAACTTTCGCTGATGACCGAATATTCTCAGGTGATGGATGTGAATGAAGTCCCCGATCCATATTACGGAGGTCCCGAAGGATTTGAACTTGTGCTGGATATTTTGGAAGATGCATGTGCAGGATTACTAATAAAAATGAAAGCTGGTTGATAATTAGTTGACCGTCACCTTTAAGGTGAAGGTCAACTTTCAAATATTGTGAACAACAGCAAACAAATAATCTCTTTCATCCAATCCGCTCTCAACAAAAATGTGTTGTCACTTTCACCATTAAGCGGCGGATCCATCGCTTCCTCTTATCGCGTAGAGTTGGAGAACAAACAATCGCTCTTTGTAAAAATCTCCCCGCAGCATCCCGATATGTTCATCAAAGAGGCAAATGGGTTGCGTGAATTGCGGAAAGCGAACGCACTTCGTGTTCCGAATATTATTTTTGTAACCGAAGAGATCTTGATCCTTGAATTCCTTCCTGTTTCATCACCAACAAACCGCAGAGTTTTTTTCGAACAATTTGGAATGCAATTTGCACAACTTCACCGCTGTAATTCTGATCAATTTGGTTTTGACGAGAATAATTTTATCGGCTCAACGCCGCAAAAGAATTTTCCGCGAATGAATTCGTGGAAAGATTTTTTTATAACGAACAGATTGGAATTCCAATTTAAACTTGCAGAACAGAACAGATACATTGATAAAGAGATTGTATCTCTTTATCAAAAACTGGAGAAACATGTTGAGCATTTAATTCAGGGTGATGGAGAATCGCCTGCACTGCTTCATGGCGATCTTTGGAGTGGGAATTACTTATGTTTAGTGAATGATATTCCGGCTGTTATTGATCCTGCCGTGTATTACGGACACAGAGAAGCCGATCTTGCTATGACGATGTTGTTCGGAGGATTCAGCGAACCGTTTTATGAATCGTATCACAAAGAATATCCCCTCAATGACGGATGGCAGAGACGATGCGAGCTATATAAATTGTATCATCTCTTCAATCATTTGAACCTGTTCGGGGAAGGATATTATCCGCAAGTGGTCGGAACAATGAAGTTCTTGATAAAATAAATTTGTTCTTCGTTCTATCCCGGCAAAAAATAAAACACCAGCGCAAAAATAATATAGACCGAGATCAACTGAACTCCTTCAAACCAATTACTTTCACCGTCGCTGGCAAGCTGTTCAGTAATGAGTGCGGAAAGTGCGATCGCTAAAATTTCGATCGGAGTAAAGACAAGATCCATCGGCTTCGGACCCATAACATAACTTGCAAACACCAGTACCGGCGCAACGAACAACGCAACTTGAATACTACTCCCGATTGCAATCCCCAGACTCAAGTCCATTCTGTTCTTCGTTGCAACAAGAATTGCGGTACTGTGTTCCGCCGCGTTTCCGATAATTGCCACAACAATCACCCCGACAAAGATGCTTGTCATTCCAAGAGAATGTGCGGCAACTTCAACCGAGCCGACAAGGATCTCACTCATCCAGGCAATGAACAATGTTGCCACCGTAAGAACAGTAAGTGATTTCGGCAGACTCCAGTGCTGATGATTCTCTTCTACAATTCCCGCACTCTCTGCCGATTCACCAACGAATAATTGTTTGTGTGTCTTTAACGAGAACAACAGACTCAATGCATATGTAATGACAAGCACGATTGCAATTTCAAGACTAAGACCCGCTTCCTTGTCAACAATATCTTTCCCGCCGAAATAATGGAACACTGCCGGCGCGATCAATCCGATTGATGCAAGCGTAAGCATCGTTGAAAGGGAACGCGCGCCACCGGCGTTGAATTTCTGCGATTTGAATTTCAATCCGCCCGCTAAGAATGATGCACCAAGCACCAGAAGAATATTACCGATGATTGAGCCGGTTATGGATGCTTTAACCACATCATATAATCCTGCCTGCAATGCCATCAGCGCAATGATCAATTCCGCCGCATTGCCGAATGTTGCATTCAACAATCCGCCAATTCCTTCACCGGTCTTTTCAGCAAGATGCTCGGTCGCTTTGCCAAGCCAACCCGCAAGAGGAATAATTGAAATACATGAAAAAAGAAAGAGCATTGTCGGCGAAAAATGGAATGCGTATTCTCCAATTAAAGTGATTGGAACAAAAATGAGAAGCCAATTGAGCGATGGTTTTAAAAATTGATTCATGAAAGCAGGTATTAGGGTTTAGGTATTAGGGGTTTGCGTTTAGGTTTTAGGGTTTAGAGCTTCCGGAATCATTTATTTTTGTAATCTCTTTAACAATTGTATTTGTCCCGCGTGATAAACATCGTGCATTGCAATTCCGCTGATCGTCTGCAGATTAGTGAATTTACTTTTCTTTGGATTTTTATTCAGATCAGAAAGCGAAAGTTTCTTCACCGCCTCCACCAAAAAATAATGCATTTCATCAAGCAGCCACACATCTTTTTTCCAGGCAGATTCACTTTTGTCAATCGGACGTATGAAGAAATTACTACCTTTCAATGGAAATGAACCATGTTTTTCGCCGGTCAATCTCCGCCTGACAATATATTTCCAATAAGCGCAGTGGACAACAACTTCCCAAATATTATGGCGTTTAGACGAAGGACGCCAACAGATTTGTTCGAGTGAAAGTCCGCGGATGGAACCGCGGAGATTCGTTCCGTGCCATGATTTTTTATGATAGGCTTCTTCTAGTTGTTGAACGAGTACGGTGATACTGTCGTATTTTTTCAAGAGAATCTTCCTTTCATGGTTTTTCCAAACTACCATTCCATATTTCATTTTGGAATCTTCAATCAACAACTTTTAAGGTTCGTCTTTCATAGACAGAATAATAATTCCCGTCATACATCACTTCCGCTGCAATCGGAGCATATTGGGATTCATCTTTGCTGACTGCACGAACCGTATAATAAAATGTTTTAACCCGTTCACCATTAATTGATGAGGATCTTCTTTTGCATGGATCGGGAAAGTTCTATAATAAGACCAACAAGAAGAGTAACTGCTGGCTGAACATCTGCAAAAAAGGAAAGATTACAAGAGATTATTTTGACAAGAATTTCCCGTCAACAGCGGCAACAAGCAGCTCCATATCTAACGGCTTTGTCAGGCAAAGATCAAAACCCAGACGAAGTGCAGCTCGAATGATATTTTGATTCTTTGCTTCCACAAGAAAAAATAATGGAACATTCTTCAGTAAAGATTGTTTCTGAACATTTTCAAAAAACTCAAATCCATCCATCGCACCATTCGGAAATATCACTTCACTGATGATCAACTCCGGAATTTCTTTTACTATTGCACTCAATGCCTCTTCCGCCCGGCTTGCATACACAACTTCATAGTGTCGTTGCTGCAATGTTCTCGTCATGGTCGCCAGTAATTCTTTATCCGGTGTAACAATAAGAACTCTTGCTTTTGCTTTCGTACCGCGTTTCGCTTCACGCACGTTGTTTTCTATTGTCAAATGTTCATCTGCAGTAATTCCATAACGATTCCGCATCATGTCGAGCACTTGCCGTTCCATTTCAGTAATAACACCATCCTTCCAAACCAGCCGAAGAGCATCGACATACGAGGTGATCTTTACTTTACTTTCGATGATCGCGTGTTCTTCCATTGTAATGGCAAAGATCTCTCTAACAGATCTGAGTTCATGTTCTTCTTCAGGCGTGATTTTCCCGTCGAACCAATATTCCTTCAACAATTCTTCATACATCAGCAGGCTTCCTCGTCCGTGTTGCAGCGGTTGAGTGCCTTGAGCAATCACTTGTTTAGGAACGTTAGTTTCACCGAATTTGCCTACGCCGAGCTGTTTCTCTTCCATCATCAATTGTTCTATTTTATCCGAGTACGCTCTGGCATAATGGCTGCTAGGATCAAGTTTATACACTTCGGCAATTCGTTTCAACGCTTCCTGATATTCCTTTTTTGTGATCAATTGCTCGGCATCTGAAAATAGAAGTGAAATTTTTTGCGCGATCTCTTCAGGAGAAGGTCCTTTCGACGGAGCGTCAACTACCTCTCCACTTTGTTTTTGTATCAACAAAATGCGCTGTTGAAAAGATCGGGCTAACATATGTTTGGGATCGATAGCTAACGCTTTACGTATAGAGAGTAATGACTGTTCAAAATTCTTCAACCGAAGAAACTCATCTGCTTGACGCAGAAACTTCGATATTTGTTCTTTTTCTTGTGCTTTTATATCGACCAAAGGTTTTTTTCCAAACATAGATGTTTCTCCTTGAAAATATCAAATCGTTAAATATAAACTATTGAAAGTACCGTCCAAACTCAACTATAAAATACAAACGCCGCAATTAAGCGGCGCGATATCACACAATTATTTATAGTTATAAAAGGTTTAGAATCTATAACTTACCGTAAAATTAACCAAAGATGTTGATACTGATTCATCAGTTCTTGATGTGTTTGAGGGAAAAGAGTATTGATTTCTAAAAGACTTATACGAACCAAATGCAACTGCACCATTTAAGAGAACATTTCTTTGGAGAAGAATTCCAACTCCGCCGGTATACATAGTCTGATCGAATGAACTTGGATCATTTTTATAGGGTGATGGGGTCAACGAATATCCGCCCCGTATCTTCACATCAGTAGAAGGTATATCGAATTCCGCTCCTAGACGAACACTAGTTGTTGCCCGAAATTTGGACTGAAGACTCGTATTTCCCTTCTCTAAATCAAAATTATCGGCCCATTCAATTTGCGCCCAATCAGAATACTCGATATCGGCTGCTATCAATAATTGTTCTACAACATATACCGAACCACCGACACCAAAGATCCAGGGTGAGTTAACCGTATATTCATTATCTGCTGAGAATGAATATTTGCTCGCCGGATTTTTATCGGACCAAGCTGAATTTGAATCGAATACACTCTCTCCTTCGTTCGTATAATGTTCTTTAACTTTGATCGATGTTGGTGCTTTCCCAATTAATCCAAGTCGGAAAAAATCACTGCGATACATCAAACCCATAGTGATATTACTGCCGCTCAGTTCTGCATTCAAATAACTATCGTAATAGAATTTATTGAACCGTAGATATGCAGAATCTGCAGATATAGCTTGTGAAGGATTGTAGGTATAAAGGTTTTTATTGTCGGATTCAAGGAAGGTACGAGTATAGTCATATGTTCCGGAGTAAATATTCAATGAAACGCCGAACGAAATATTTTCTTCGATATCAATTGCACCGGAGAATGACCATTGTCCCAGATTTCCGCTTTCTTTTTTCTCAGCACTTTGGTTGACGTTTTTTTGAATTCCTGTATAACCCTTACTTGTCGTCAAATATGTATTGAAAGGAATATCGTACTCACCATTCGGGTCATCAGTAATTGAAGTTTGTAACGATGAGATGATCGAACTTTGATTATTGAATCCATCAAATTTTGAAGCCGATGCAAAATCCGAAATTCGATTGTATCCAAAAGCAAAGACTAAACTCCCCTGCATTGTAGGAAAAGGAAAAACAAATCCAAGGTTGTCCAACGATGTCGCCGACGTTGTAGCATTTTGCTTTGCCGAATAGAATGTAGCATCATTGGCAAACCCAACATTCGAGATTCCACCCATTACTTCAAGACGACGCATTTGTGCAAGACCTGCAGGATTCCAAAATGTGGCACTATAATCATCTGAAACACCGATATAGGCATTCCCCATTCCTAAAGCGCGCGCGCCAACACCGTTGCCATGTCCTGAATACCGAATTGCATCTTCGGAGAATTGTGCAAATAAGATTCCTCCAAAAACTATTGTTTGCAATAACAAAAAATATTTTCTTCTCATAAATTACCTTTGGTTGTTAACGCGGTCTCTCCCCGCTGGTGTCTCTAGACGATCCCTCACTTCTGGTTTTTGTCGTGCTCGTCCCTCCATCATTATTCGAATATCGTGTCCGGCCGCTCGCTGCTGGTTGCGAAGGTGGCGTTGATGAAGGTGCTGGTGTTATTGTTACTGCCGGCGCAGATGTTGTTGGAACCGGAGTTGATGTTGTTGTTCCAACAGGAGACGGTGGTTGAGTATATGTTGGTGAAGGAATTGGTCTTTCTCTTTCACCGCCTGATTTTTCATCACGAGTTGATCCATCAGTTCTTGGGCGGTTTCCTTTTGTCGGCTGAGTTGGTGTGGTAACAACCGTTACCGGAGGAACCCACCATGGATTTGCCGGATAAATTGGTGTTGGCCAATAGATTGGTCCGGGATCACCATACAAAATTTCACCCGGATTTTCATTTAGCCATTGACGATCTGACAAAAGAATTCCATCATGAACTGTCCGAACTCCGTAGTATTCCAATTCTTCTGCACGCTCATTAAGTTCCGTTACTGAATGACACGTCGAACACGACTGATTATAATTAATCGAATATGCATTGTTTGCAAACGCAGGTGATGATTGTCCCTTCTTGATCGTAATATATTCCTGCGGTGTCATCAACTGAGTATAGCAGCCACTGACAGCAAAGATTGCGATGAATAATCCAATAATTTTTATTGTTGAAAAATATCGCATATCAATCTCTCTTTCTTCCGCCGGATGATGACGACGATCCGCTATTGCTTCCACCTCGTGATGGTGCCGGTGCTGATGGTGTTGATTGCTGAGCCGGCGGACTATATGATTCTCGTCTGCTCTCACGTGGTCGCTCTACCGGTCGCGCATCATTGTTCGGTGCCGATGGTTTTGGAGCCGGGGTGTACGTTGGTCTTCTCGTTTCGCGAGGTCGCTCAACAGGTCTTGACTCATCGTTTGGTGCCGATGGTTTTGGTGATGGTGTGTATGTTGGTCTTCTTGTTTCTCGAGGTCGGTCGACTGGCGTTGCCTCTTCATTTCCTCTGGATTGTTTTTCCGGTGCATTCGGATTGCGAACGATTCTTGGTCTGTTTACCGGTTTCGCTTCTTTCGATTGTTCATTGTCTCTTCTATCCCACCACGAGACATCGTTTCCTCTTTTTCGAATGGGAGTCGATACCGGAATTGCTTCCTTTTCATCTCCTCTTCCCTTTCGAATGGTTGTTGCTTGTGTTTCAGAAGAAGGTGAAGGAATCGGTCTGGAACGAACATCGGTACTATTTCCGTCACGAGAAGAACCTTCAGTTCGAATTCGTGGAGGAGTTTTCGGTTGTGTGCTTACATATACCGGTGAAGGATAATAACCTGGATAGTGTACAATAGGCGGATAATATGGATGCCAAGGATCATAATACGGCAGACAGCCCCAGGTCGGATAGTACGATGGATAATAACCATACCATGGGTCATACGTCCATGACCATGGTCTCATGCCCCAATATGGATCATTGAAGTATGAATTATAATATCCGCCGATCCACGAAGTATTTTCCGGATAATAATAATGGAAAGAAACCCGCAGCCGAGAACGACGATAGTCATCATCTAAATAATAATTATTGTTGATCGCAGTTGAACCTTCTTCATAGGTCGTATCCGAATCATACGCATAGTCACTCTCGTTTTGTTCGACTGTGGCCAACTCAGTATAACAGCCTGAGAATAGAATGACGGTTGAAAATACGAGAAAAGAATTCCGCACAGATTTCATAGTGCACCTCTTTGTTTGTTGTCTGCTTATATGAACAGTCAAAAGAAGAAAATCATTCCTTACAATGTACTACAAAGCAGTAAGGCTTTCAATGTAGATGTTGTTTATGTACCGAAGGTTTAATAGGCAAGCAAATTATTATTGGTTTTTGTTACTACTATATTACAGAATTGACCTTGAAAAGTCAAAAAAATTGACTACAACGTACGCACGTATTCAACCTTTAATGTCCGATTTCCAAATGTCATATTTTGCTGATTTTTGACGATATTTTTAAGGTCAAAACCAAGTGTTAAACCATTGGCAAGAGCCCAGCGGATTCCTGCATTTAGATATCCTTTCCCTCTTCCGTACGCTTTTCCATGATTATCATTAAATGCAAAATCATACTCGGTAATGAATGAAATTTCCTGCCCGATCGATTTTTCAATTCCCACAAATGTATCCATGTCTTTATCGCCGTCTTTCTTCTCCATGCTCCAATTC
>DMPG01000210.1:0-5211 GCA_003456055.1 Bacteroidota bacterium
ACTACAAATATTCCTATCGCCATTGGTTTGATTTTGATGATGTATCCGCCGCTTGCAAAAGTAAAATATGAGGAACTCGTGGATGTGTTCAAGAATAAAAAAGTGCTGCTCCTTTCGCTCATTCAAAACTGGCTGATCGGTCCTGTATTGATGTCTCTGCTCGCCGTAATTTTTCTTCGTGACTATCCGGAGTATATGGCGGGATTGATCATTATCGGGCTTGCGCGCTGCATTGCAATGGTGATCGTTTGGAATGAATTAGCAGAAGGAGATACTGAATATGCAGCGGGATTAGTTGCGTTCAATTCTATTTTTCAAGTGATCTTCTTCCCTCTCTATGCATATGTATTCCTCACAATATTTCCTTCGCTGTTCGGTCTAAAAACATTCGCCGTAGATATCACCATAGGACAAATTGCAGAAAGTGTTTTCATCTATCTTGGCATTCCATTTATTGCGGGAATCATTACGCGGTATACACTATTGAAATTTAAAAGTAAAGATTGGTATCAAAAAAAATTCATTCCAAAGATTTCTCCGATGACATTGATCGCTCTTCTCTTTACAATTCTTGTTATGTTCTCTTTAAAAGGAGAATACATCGTAAAGATTCCGTTTGATGTTATTCGTATTGCAATTCCGCTTGTTATTTATTTTGTTATCATGTTTGCCATCTCGTTTTATCTGGGGAAAAAAGCCGGTGCCGATTATGCAAAGACTGCAACACTGTCGTTCACTGCTGCAAGCAATAATTTTGAATTAGCAATTGCTGTTGCAATTGCTGTCTTTGGAATCAATTCCGGTGTTGCTTTCGCCGCTGTTATTGGTCCATTGGTTGAAGTCCCTGTTCTGATCGGCTTGGTGAATGTTGCTCTTTGGCTTAAGAAAAAATACTTTGCTTCTGAAATATTAGCTTAGACACAATTCTCATAAACAAGATTTTATTGTGTTTCATTTTTCTAAAGTAGAGAAACTTAAATCAAACAATGTTCAAATCCCTCCAAAACGGGGGATTTTTTATGGCATACTATATGAGTAATAACTCATATAGTTAAACACTAACGATCAATGAGATATGGTATGCAGAAAACACAGAATGAAAAGAAAGCGAATATTTTAATTGCAATTGCACATCCAAATCGCATGCGGATTTTGGAGCAGTTGCGAAATGATACTAAATGTAATTGTGAGCTTGCTCCGGCGCTGGGCTTGGAGCAATCAAATCTTTCCCGTCATTTGAAAGTACTAACTCAAGCTGGTGTTCTAATTTCATGGAAAGATGGGTTGCGGGTCAATTTTAAGGTTGCCGATGAAAGAATATTTGAAATCCTTGATCTGGCAGAGAGTGCTGCACTACGTACCGTTCCTGTTCAAGAACTGGAAGAAGCATAATTTTTTTTGCTCAGCAATATGAGTAATTGCTCATACAATCAGAAACACATTTTAATTACTAAAACTATGAAAGAACTTGCCGTAAAAAACAAACTCGGTATTGCAATTCTAATGCTGCCAATCTGGGTTGCATTATACTTGTCTCTTGATTGGATCACACGCATAATAGTCTATTCGTTCTTGTCGCTGCCTGAAGATGAGCATCTGACGAAAGCAATTTATTTCTTCATTTTTGAAGTACCGAAAGTTCTACTTCTTTTAACACTCATTGTTTTTGTTGTCGGTATTATCCGTACATACTTTTCTCCCGAAAAAACTCGTGCAGCGTTAGAAGGTAAACCGCTTTTTGTCGGTAACATTATGGCAAGCTCTCTCGGTATTGTTACACCGTTCTGTTCCTGTTCTGCCATTCCCCTATTCCTCGGATTCGTTGAAGCGGGTATTCCGCTTGGTGTTACGTTTTCATTTCTCATTGCAGCACCAATGATCAATGAAGTTGCAATTGTTCTTCTGTTCGGATTGTTCGGATGGGAAACTGCATTACTCTATGTTTCTACGGGATTGATTATTGCAATCTCTGCAGGATGGGTCATCGGTAAATTAAAAATGGAGCGCTACGTCGAAGATTGGGTCTATAAGATCAAGACAGACCATACAGCGGTTGAAGAAGAACATTTAACCTTCGGCGACAGAATTGACCGTGGTGTAGAAGCAATAAAAGATGTTGTCGGAAAAGTTTGGCTCTATATTATGATCGGTATTGCCGTTGGCGCAGGTGTGCATGGTTTCGTGCCGGAAAATTTTATGGCGAGTATTATGGGAAAGGACGTGTGGTGGTCTGTACCGCTCTCGGTCTTGATTGGTATTCCGATGTATTCCAATGCGGCAGGAATCATCCCGATCGTTCAAGCTCTGATCGGCAAAGGTGCTTCGCTCGGAACAGCCCTCGCATTTATGATGTCGGTGATCGGCCTTTCACTTCCCGAAATGATCATTCTCAAAAAAGTTCTCAAGATACAATTAATCGCAGCTTTTGCCGGTATCGTAGGAATAGGGATTATGATCGTCGGATACATTTTTAATTTTATTTACTAACAAACATAAAAAGGAATATTATCATGAACATTAAAGTCTTGGGTCCCGGATGCAATAATTGTAAAACATTAGAAAGTCGAACCGTTGAAGCATTGAAAGCACTTAACATCACTGCAACAATCGAAAAAGTTGTAAATTACGCTGATATTGCAACGTATGGTATTATGCGCACACCGGGTTTGGTCATTGATGGGAAGGTTGTTGTTCAAGGTCATGTGCCAACGGTTGAAAAGATCAAGGAAATACTTCTCGGATCGGTCTAACGGTACATTGAAAAAATTATTGCACCCTAAAAAATAAGGGAAATTGCTGCTATGGTATCAGTAAAAATACTTGGATCAGGATGCGCGAAATGCAAAATACTCAATGCAAAAGTGCTGGATCTTGTTGCAAAGAACAATCTTCCCGCAACAGTGACCAAAGTGGAAGATCTTATGGAGATAATGAAGTATGGAATACTTTCCACTCCCGGTTTGGTCATCAACGAAAAAGTAAAAAGCGTTGGTACTATTCCTAAAGACGAACAAATACTTATATGGATGAATGAAGGATAGAATATGAAAACATTTTCTTTTCTCAGCCTTTTAATCATCTCTTTTTCTTCGGTTCTCATTTCTCAATCAACACAATCAAAAGAGAAACAAGAAGTAAGATCAAATATTACATTTATTGAACTTGGCTCCGTTAATTGCATTCCTTGTAAAAAAATGCAGCCGGTGATGAAAGCGATCGAACAGAAATACGGAGATAAAGTGAAAGTGCTTTTCTACGATGTNNTTTCTGGATGAGAACGGAAAAGAATTCTTCCGCCACGAAGGATTTTATCCCGAAGAAGAGATCCATAAAATTTTCAAGCAGCGCGGCATAACACCAACTCGGATCGGCGGATAATATGCTCGATACACTCTTTACTGTGTTATACGATGCAATGAATGGTCCGGTGTGGCTTGTTCTTCTCTCTTCGTTTGGATGGGGAGTTCTTTCCATTCTGCTCTCCCCTTGTCATCTTTCGAGTATTCCCCTTGTTGTCGGATTCATCGGTTCGCAAGGAAAAATTTCTTTTAAGCGGACATTTATTATCTCCCTTGTTTTTGCAGTCGGCATTTTACTAACAATTGCGTTGATTGGAATTATAACGGCATCGATGGGACGGTTAATGGGAGATGTCGGAACGATCGGTAATTATTTTGTGGCATCAATTTTCTTTTTAGTTGGATTGTACTTGTTAGACGTTATCAAGCTTGATTGGAACACCGCGGGATTACGTCAGACAAAGCTGCAAGGATTCCCCGCCGCCTTCGTTTTAGGATTATTATTTGGAATCGCATTGGGTCCATGCACGTTTGCATATATGGCTCCGGTATTAGGTATTGTATTTCAGACAGCTCAAACGGATTATATTTTTTCAATGCTTTTGCTTCTATCATTTGGTATTGGTCATTGTGCCGTGATTGTCGGTGCAGGAACGTTAACCAACAGAGTGCAGCGGTATCTGAATTGGAGCGATCAGACTAAAGCTGTTACGTGGCTTAAAAGAACTTGTGGTATTTTGGTAATTCTCGGCGGAATATATCTCGTATATACCACGATCTGAATATTTTTTCACCTCACGTTATCCTTTCTTTAAAAAGGTTTTGCTGTTTCGCCGTAACTGACGTACCTTTCATAAAAAACAATTATGAAACGTACTCTTGTCGTTATCACCGTCGCAATCAGTTTGTATTATTTCGCCGGCTGCTCATCATCCAAAGAATTCTCTGCTCGAACCACTGAAGAACAGATCATGTCCGTTCAACAATGGGGCGGAACTCCTGCCAATGATTCACTCGGTAAGAAACATTTGATCACCCATATCACACTCCATCATCAGGGTGAACCGTTTCCGAAAGGAAAAGACCCTATTCAATATCTGCGCAATCTTCAGAACTGGTCGCGCAGAGAGAAAAAATGGATCGATATTCCTTACCATTACATCATCGATCTCGATGGAAAGATCTATGAAGGACGGAACATCAATTACGCCGGTGACACAAATACGGAGTACGATCCAACCGGACATGCACTGATCGAAGTCGTTGGGAATTTTGAAGAGGTTGAGCCAAACGAAGAACAACTGGATGCAACGGTGAATTTGATGACACTGCTTGCGATAAAATTTAATGTTCCCGCAGATTCTATTCGCGGACACAAAGATTATTCTTCAAAAACTGTTTGTCCCGGTAAAAACCTTTATCTGTATCTTGAAAATGGGTATTTTAAGGAAAAGGTTGAGAATAAAGTGAAATCAATTCAAATTCAACGATTACACTAACGGTCGATTTGTAAAAAAATTTTAATTAGAAATCTCGAAAATTCTTTGTATCTTGTTCTAGTCAATTGAACGTCCCGCACGCAACCGGGACGTTTTTTATTATAAATACGCTGATTTTTTGCAGATTTTAGACAGGTTTTTTGATCTGTATCTGCGTAATAAACTGCGTGATCTGAGAAATCATTAGGAAGAACAATGTTCAAACAAAGCAATATCCGCAATATCGCCATTATTGCACACGTGGATCATGGCAAGACGACGCTCGTTGACCAATTATTGAGACAGACCGGAACATTCCGCGACAACCAGCAGATGGTAACACGCGTGATGGACTCCAACGCGCAGGAAAAAGAACGCGGTATCACTATTCTGGCCAAGAATACTTCCGTCTTCTATACCGACAAGACAACGAA
>DMPG01000210.1:5238-6007 GCA_003456055.1 Bacteroidota bacterium
CGCACACTGAAAATGGTGGACGGCGTTCTTCTGCTTGTTGACGCATCGGAAGGACCTCTTCCCGGAACAAAATTCGTTCTTAAAAAATCATTGGACTTGAATCTTCAGCCGATCGTCGTTATCAACAAGATCGACCGTAAAGATGCCCGCGCTCACGAAGTACTGGATGAAGTGTTCGAATTATTCTTATCGCTCGGCGCAAACGATCAGCAATTGGATTTCCCGACCATCTACGCAATTTCCAAACAAGGAATTGCACAGCGTGAATTGGAAGACAAAGGAACATCGCTCGAACCGTTGTTCGACACGATCGTTTCGAAAATACCTCCGCCAAAGGGCGATGGTGATGAACCATTCCAAATGCTTGTGACGACCATCGATTACAATGATTATCTTGGACGTCTTGGAATTGGAAAAGTACATCGAGGCAAAATTCATATTAAGAACCAAATGAAGATCATTCACCGCAACGGTGTTACGGAAGATGCGCGTGTGGCAAAAATTTATACATTCGAAGGATTAAAACGTGTTGAAGTGGAAGAATCAAGCGTCGGCGATATTATTGCTATTTCCGGAATGGAAGATGTTGATATCGGCGAGACGATCGTTGATGCGGCAGATCCAACACCGTTACCGTTCGTTGCAATTGAAGAACCAACGTTGTCGATGAATTTCGTTGTAAACAATTCTCCGTTCGCAGGCCAGGATGGAAAATACGTGACAACACGAAATCTGCAGGAACGGCTGATGAAAGAACTTCGTTCGAATG
>DMPG01000018.1:0-3242 GCA_003456055.1 Bacteroidota bacterium
AAAAACATCGGTTCTCTATTACCTTCGTGACAATAAATTACGCGATACGGTAATTCCGGAGCAACTTCTGGCAGATATTTGTGCCAGTTTTCAATAGTCTGTTGTTGATGTGCTTGTGCAAAAGACAATTCGGGCGTCGAAGCATTTTGGGGTGAAGGATATTGCCGTTGCCGGAGGAGTTTCAGCGAATTCACATTTGCGGAGCGAAATGAAGAAAGCAGCGGGTCTAAATGAATTGCAGTTATTTATCCCAAAATTTGAGTATTGTACAGATAATGGAGCAATGATTGCAGAAGTTGGTTACAGAAAATGTCTTCAATCAATGTTCTCGCCGATCAATGTTACCGCAATAGCGAATTTGGAATTATAATTTGGTGTGTCGGAAATTCTAGACGTACCGCAAATAAATAGTATCAATGAATCGAATTGCATCAACGCTTCAAGAATATCAATCAAAGAAGAAAACAATAATTGTTCCGTATATCACACCGGAATTTCCTGTTAAGGGAACAACAGTTCCATTGATCCTTGCGCTTGAAAAGTCCGGTGCGGGAATGATCGAAGTAGGAATTCCTTTCAGTGATCCGCTTGCAGATGGTCCAACTATTCAACACTCATCGGAAATTGCTATTAGCAATGGCGCAACGTTGAGACGAGTTCTGGAATTGATCGCCGAAGCACGCACACAAACAACTATTCCACTTATTCTCATGGGATATATCAATCCGATCCTGAATTATGGAATCGAAAAATTTCTTCAGGATGCAAAGAAGTCGGGTGTGGATGGTTTGATCATTCCCGACATGCCGCCGGAAGAAAGCGACGAATTCCGGTTACAATGTTTGAAGAATGAATTGAGCAATATATTTCTTATTGCACCAACCTCTTCCGAAGAACGCATCCGGTACATTGACAGCATCTCTACCGATTTTACCTATTGTGTTTCGGTCACCGGTGTAACAGGCGCAAAGAATTCATTTGACGATGGTTTTGATATATTTTTGACCCGCGTAAAGAAAAATACTACAAAGCCTTTCGTGGTTGGATTTGGGATCAAGAGCAAAGAACAGATCAAGCATATTTCAACATTTGCAAACGGAGCTGTTGTGGGCTCGGCATTATTACAAGCAATTTCTGAAAAGAAGAATATTGATGATGCCGTTTCCGGAGCAAGGCAATTTTTTTCTTCATTGGTATAAGTATGGGAAATATTGACGATTGGCGAATTAAGATCGATGAGATCGATCAGAAACTTGTTGAGTTACTGAACGAGCGTGCGCATTATGCTGATGAGATCGGAAAGATCAAAGAACAGCTTGGTTTAGAGGCATATTCACCAAAGAGAGAAAAGGAAGTGTTGGAAAATATTCTGAAATACAATAAGGGACCTCTGAAGAATCTTGCATTGCGCCGCTTATTCGAACGTATCATTGATGAATCCAGAAAACTTGAACGTGAGGCGATGAGTGAACGGAAGCATAGTAAATAATAAATTATTTTTACTGTTTGTCGTCGTATTTCTCTGTGTAGTGATATTGTTCAGCATTGTATTTTTCTTTCCCAATTCGTTCACCCCGTCCCCTAAGTTCATTACTGTCAGTAAGGGTCAATCGTTTTCAAGTCTTGCTGATTCTCTTGAAAAAAGAGAAATTATTCTTAACGCGTTCACATTCAAAATTGCCGGGAGGCTGCTTGGCTATACACAGAAAATGCGAATCGGTAAATATAGTTTTGTCAGCGGAATTTCAAATCTAGATCTTCTCAATGATTTGGAGGGGGGACTTTCGACAGTAAGCACGAGTGTAACGCTTCGTGAAGGTGTCCGCGCGCAGATTTTTGCGCGAATACTAAAACGCCACATCGGAATCGATTCAATTCGTTTTATGAAATTCTTTGCAGACACTTCGTTGATAGGAATTTATCCGAACAATTCACCCTCTCTTGAAGGATATTTGATGCCGAATACGTATAATTTTTTTTGGCAGGATGATGAGCGGGAAATTATTCAACGAATGATCACGGAGTTCAGAGAATTTTTTGTTGATACACTTCAGCAGCGAATGAAACAATTAGGGTATTCATTGAACGATGTTATGACAATGGCCTCCATTGTGGAAGGTGAAGCTGTTTATGATGATGAACGAGCGATTATTGCCGGTGTATACTATAATAGGCTGAAGAAAAGAATGAGACTTCAGGCAGATCCTACCGTATTATACGCAGTGTCCGCAGTTCCAAGACGATTAACAAGAACGGATCTGAAGTTTGAATCGGAGTATAACACATATCTTAACTATGGTCTGCCGCCTGGTCCAATCAACAATCCTGGGAAACAATCGATCATAGCGGCGTTGTATCCGGCAAAGCATAATTTTATCTATTTTGTCGCTGACAACAACGGCAGACATCGTTTCGCAAAAAATTATGAAGAACATCAGAGAAATGTTCGATTATACCGGAAAGCAAGAGCTTTAGCGAAAAATGGAGTATAAAATTCAATTGTTGCAACTCCTTTTCACATTTGCTATATTTGTATCGTAATCTAATAACAAACTAAATAGAAAGTATTATAATGAAACCCGAAATTCACCCAGAATACAGAAAAGCGGAAGTTGTCTGCGTTTGCGGCAACAAGTTTGAAACCCGCTCGGCGATGGGTAATATCCACGTCGAAATCTGCTCTGCGTGTCATCCGTACTACACCGGAAAGCATAAACTGCTTGACTCTGCCGGTCGTGTTGAGAGATTCAACAAGAAGTATGCGAAAAAGACCGCGGCGCCAACAGCATAATTTTTTTATGTTGAGTATTTAAAAACGGAATGTATCATGTGATCATTCCGTTTTTTATTTTATGACATGTTCTTTACCACAGAACACACAAAGTCCACAGCATCTGAAAGGACCATATGGCAACACAAATCTGTCTTTTTGAAGACATCTATTACACCCGTCTTCTTCCGTTGGTTTATTTCCGTCCAACATTCAATCTGCGCTGCGGAATTCTTTCTCTGAAAGAAAAAGTTCAATTTGCTTATCCGAAAGCAAGCGTTACGATCCATTGTCGTTCGTATATGGCTGATTATATGCGATTGCGAAATCCTGACCTTGCTGTGAATACAATAGCAGGAACGAGTTGTCTGTTTATAAACGGACGAGCAATTGTTGATGAGAAATTTATGAAGGCAATACCGTTGGATGGTGAGCAGGATGTTGTCTATGTGAATGATGATAATGTTGTTGC
>DMPG01000018.1:3310-5867 GCA_003456055.1 Bacteroidota bacterium
CATTATCCATGGGAATTGATAAAAAACAATGGGAATCAATTGCGTGCAGACTTTAACCTTCTTAAAAAAGCCCGCCCAGTAAAAAAATCTTCGCAGAAAAAATTTCCCGGTGTGCATATTCTGAACGGAAAGAATGTTGTTGTTGGTGAAGGAACTGTGATAAAACCCGGAGTTGTGATTGATGCTGAGAATGGACCGGTTTATATCGGGAAGAACGTTCAAATCATGTCTTTTTCAACGATCATTGGTCCTGCATATATTGGGGATGGTTCAATCGTCAAAGTTGGTGCGAAGATTTATCCGGATTGCAGTATTGGACCCGTGTGTAAAATCGGCGGGGAACTTGAATCAACGATCATTCACAGTTATTCCAATAAACAGCACGATGGTTTTCTTGGGCATTCGTATCTTGGCGCCTGGGTCAATTGTGGTGCAGGGACAGTGACGAGTGATCTGAAAAATAATTACAGTTCAGTGAAAGTGTATGTGAACGGTGATCCGGTAGATAGTAAAATGCAGTTTGTTGGCGTGACGATTGGTGATCATTCAAAGACGGCGATCAATTCCACGTTCAATACCGGAACCGTGATTGGCGTGTCATCAAATGTGTTTGGCACGGGTTTTCCGTCGAAATATGTTCCATCATTTTCGTGGGGTGCAGCCGGTGAAACATTCACCACATACAATATTGAAAAAGCGATCAATGTTGCAGAAAAAGTAATGATCCGCCGCGGTATAGCATTGAGTAATCCGGAAGAAAAATTATTCCGAAAAATATTCGATTTGACGACGGACGAACGAAGAAAACGCGGTATGCCGTTGTAACAGATAAGCGCAACAAAATTTTGATAATTGATGAGAAAGATCGGAACTATCATTGTACGATTATTATAGAATGTTTTAATCAAAATTATGGAACAACAGGAAACACAATACAGAGAAGAACAAAAAATGTTATTTGCCGGTGTTCGCGGTACA
Source organism: Bacteroidota bacterium (assembly GCA_003456055.1). Lineage (GTDB taxonomy): Bacteria > Bacteroidota > Ignavibacteria > UBA10030 > UBA8401 > UBA8401. The sequence continues at coordinate 4,289 of DMPG01000018.1, forward strand.
GCGGTAAAAATATTAAATAGAGTAGAACGAACAGATTCATATCTCGACAAACTTATTGATGCAGAATTTCGATCAAGTGAATTCAATGATTTAGATAAATCATTGCTGATGGAGATTGTGCACGGAGTTCTCCGATGGCAATCAAAGTTGGATTGGGTATTAAATGGTTTCTTCCATGGGAGTTTTTCGAAAGCAGAAGTGACCGTTCGCAATACACTGAGGTCTGCACTTTATCAGATCCTTTTCCTTGACAAAGTACCGGACCATGCAGCAGTGAATGAAGCAGTGGAATTTATTAAACGAGTTCGGGGTGAAAAAGCCGGCGGACTGGTGAATGGGGTTCTCCGAAATATCATTCGGAACAAGGAAGGTATTCATTATCCCGATGTTCAGAATGATGCAGCACTGTATCTATCAACGATGTATTCTTTCCCATTATGGATGGTGAAACGGTGGATGAACCGTTTCGGTTTCTATGAAACAGAAAAATTACTCGATGCACAAAATCAAAAACCGGGTCTGACCCTTCGCATTAATACAATGAAAACATCGGTCGATGATTTCATGAAAATGTTCGACCTCCAGAACATTTCGTACGAACGGTCGCAGTACCTGCCGATGTTTCTGAAAACAACATCGCTTTCGAACATATCGCAGACGGAGATCTTCCGTCGTGGATTCTTCACGATACAAGATGAGAGTGCCGGTCTCGCTGCTCTTTTGCTGGATGTTAAACCGGGAGAGCGAGTTGTTGATCTTTGCTCTGCACCGGGAGGCAAAACTACATTTTTTGGTGAAGTGATGAAGAACCAAGGAGAGGTTATTGCAGTCGATAAATATCAAACCAGACTCAATTTGGTAAAGACTGCATGTGAACGGGTCGGACTGACCAATATTACCTATGTTGCCGCAGATGGCATAGAATTCCAAACAGAACCAGTCGATAAGATATTGATCGATGCACCTTGTTCTGGTCTTGGGGTATTGTCAAAAAAGCCCGATATCAAGATCAAGCGTGAAATGAGAGACATTACTGAAGTGGTGAAGGTGCAGGAACTGTTGTTGAATAATGCTGCAACAATATTGAAACCCGGCGGAGCAATGGTCTACAGTACTTGCACAATCGAACCCGAAGAGAATTTTGAGGTAGTAAAAAAATTCCTTGAGTTGCATCCTGAGTTTGAGATAGATCATGCATCAAAATATATCAATGAAAAAGTTGTCTCTCCTGATGGATTTGTTGAGACATTTCCGCATCGCAATGGGATTGACGGCTCATTCTCTATTCGGTTGGTGAAACAATCCTGAATGAATATCTATTTAATATCGGAGTATCCATGAAGTATCAAGATTTATTTGTGCAAGAACTCGAACGTATTCACAATGCAAATACGTATAAATATGAGACACCTTTTACGTCACCGCAAGACGGTGTCGTTACCGTAAAGGGAAAGAAGGTTGTGATGATGGCTTCCAATAATTATTTAGGAATGTCAAATCATCCTGTCGTAAAAAAAGCGGCGATTGAAGGAATAAAAGAATTTGGGTATGGAATGGCTTCCGTTCGGTTCTTATGCGG
>DMPG01000224.1:0-462 GCA_003456055.1 Bacteroidota bacterium
TTCGGACAGACCGCGCATTAAACGTGTTGCAGTTTCACCATCGAATGACATCATCAGAATGGCTGCTTTTTGTCGATTAGTGATATTTCGAGCAGTAATTTCAGCTTTCATAAATATTTATACCTGTGTTTCGTCAGCGAGCCACACTTTTAATAACCGCGATGCTTCATCCGGTTTGTTCTTTGCAAATTCCGAGATTTGATTTCTGCGTTGTGTTTTCATAATGACTGCAATGGGAATCTCTGATTCAGCAGATGGGAGTTTTATATTCTGCTGTCTGCGTGTGGATCCCGGTAATTCTCCCGAGGCATATGTTCCAAACACTACGTCAGAATCGCCCATTTTGAATTTCATTCTGTTCAATAATGAACGAATGATCAATACCGCAACGATCATTGCTAAAACAAGAAATACTTTCACAGCAATACCATCCCATTGTTGACCATCCTCCTTCTGCGTCAT
>DMPG01000224.1:534-2631 GCA_003456055.1 Bacteroidota bacterium
CATCGCGAGATTTATACTCGGTCACCGGTTCACCGTTAACTTGTTTCGTCAGCATCTTGTCGTTAACCATAGCCGCAACGGAAAGCCTTTTCAAATTTCCGACATTCTCTACAATGTGTTCAATGGATTTATTGATCTCATAATTTGTTATGCCACTTGTTCGTGTTGATGGCGGAAGCGAGTCATGCAAAACAGATTTTTCTTCGGTAATTTGTTCACTGCGTACGGTTGTATTCTCGGGATCATACTGCTCAAGATTTTTTTCAACTCGTCGGAAATCTAATTCTGCATTTACTTGAACCATGGAATTACCGGCACCAAGTGCACCATCCAATAATCGTTGCGCTTTTTGCGCTAAATAATTTTCTACTTTTTGCTGAAGCTCANNTTTTTGCTGAAGTTCATATTGTGTGGAAGTCATTCCGGCAAGACCATCAGCTTTGTTATTTTCTGTGAGCGTATTCCCGCGGGTATCAAGGATAGTTACATCCGATGCATCCAATCCTTCTACACTGCTTGCGATCAAGTGAGCAATTCCTTGTGCTGCCTCTTTACGAAGTGGTTTACCGCTCTTTAATTTTAAGACGACAGAGGCAGTGGTCGATTTTTCGTCTTCCTTAAACAACGATCGTTCCGGAGTCACAATGTGCACCCGCACTCCATCAACTTCATTCAAATTCAAAATTGTCCTGGAAAGTTCTCCTTCGAGAGCACGTCGATAATTGATCTTTTGAACGAAATCAGAGACACCAAGATTGGTCCGGTCGAATATTTCATATCCAATCACACTGGAGTTCGGTAATCCTTGCGATGCCATATCCAAACGGAGTTCATACAATTGTTGTTTAGGAACAAGGATTGTCTTCCCATCATCATCCAACGTGAAAGGGATCGATTTTTCTTTTAGAGTCTGAACAATCTTTGATGCATCCTGGGGATTTAGGTTGGAGAACAATGTACCGTATGACGGCTTGTTAAAAACTGTAACCAACAAAATTATTACAGTGATTGCAACGGTTGTTGCTCCGCTAATAATGATCTTTTGTTGTGTAGAAAGACGGCTGATAAATTCGGAAAATTGGTTCATAGTTATACCGACATTCTCATAACTTCACGATACATATCCATTGTTTTATTTCTGATTTCCATGAGTAGATCAAAACTTGTTCTCGCTTTTTCAACGGCGATCATAACCTCGTGAAGATCAGATGACTCACCGCTCACCATTCTTTCCATCGCCTTGCCCGCTTCCGATTGTAACGAGTTGACATCGCCAATGGTTTTATTTAAGAGATCTCCGAATGATTCGTTTGTATTTTGTAACGCTTTATCTATCGCTTTGTTCGATGTTCTTTCCTGAACGTTGGGTAGCAGCGTTAATGCCTGGCTCACTTTCATAGTCGTTATCCTTTTGCGTCAATGATGGTCCCGAGTGATACCTGAGTCCGTTGCCCGTTCACGGCATATCCGGAATAGGAACGAATGGACGGTGCAGCCTGAGGGAATAGACTTTCAAAAAATTGTTTCTCTTCGCCTGTCACAACATCACCTTGTTGAACTCCCTGCTGCACAAGCGCCGAAAAATGCTTCGCTTGAATTTCCGAAGAAGGCGTTCCGTTATTTTTAATAATGGAAGATGTTCGTGCATCAGTAACCGGAAGATTTTTATTAATGGATGTGTTCACTGAAATTGACATATTATATCTCCAAACTGTCTTTTGCCATTGTTTTTGCAGCNNGAGATCATATCAACCATCTCACTCACAACATTTACATTCGGCATCTCAACATATCCGGTTTCATCCGCATCCGGATGATTCGGGTCATAGATCATTTTGAATGGAGTCTTATCTTCGGTTTCTTCCGCACTCACTCCGTTCACCACCGTATTGATCGAACCTCCGTTTTGTGACGAACCAATATGAAATTTATTAGTTACGCCAAGATTAAAATCGTCTCCGTTCAACATTTTTGAAAACGTGCCGTTGGACTGCTCATGCATCAGCACCATCTTACGTGTGTATGGTCCTCCGTCCTCCGTTCGCGTTGTTTCTGCATTCGCAATATTGGATGCGATTGCATTTATTCGTTTACGCT
>DMPG01000321.1:0-197 GCA_003456055.1 Bacteroidota bacterium
ATGGATATTTACCGACAAACGGCCAAATGGGTGTCAAAACTCGATGGGTCCGAAATGTTCGTGTTGTATTGGACGCAGGAAAAGGGAATTCTATTTCCAGTGGTAAGGCAAAACAGATTCTTGAACCGATCAAAGGAAGTGGTGGATACAAAACTGTTTCATGGATTATCGTTGGAAAGGGATTGATAAATATTACT
>DMPG01000321.1:237-5982 GCA_003456055.1 Bacteroidota bacterium
TTCCGACATCATGAATGGCGCGAATATTGTATTTGAGATGGGCGCAAAACCGAAGAAGAAATAGAAACTGATCAGACACACCCCTAACCCCTCTCTCCAACACACAAATCCATCGCAGCAGAGGGGAATGTATATAATAACCTGGAGTACTGATGAAAAACAAAAATATGATAATATAATTTTTAGTAGTTATAATTTTTTCTCTTCAAATCTCTTTTGCTCAGCAATCAAAAGAATTCACTGCTAGCGGATTTAAGGCAATGGGGGGACCGAACAATCCTAAGGTAGAAATCGCTTGGAATCGATATTACGATTCTAAACAATTATATGAAATCATGAAACGGATTGAAAAAGCTTATCCAAACCTTGCAAAAGTTACCAGCATTGGAAAATCTGTGGAAGGGAAAGATATGTGGGCAATGACAATCTCAAATTCCAAGAATGGAAACCCGGATGAGAAACCGGCGATGTATATTGATGGAAATATTCATTCTAACGAAGTTCAAGGAGCAGAAGTTGTTCTGTATACTGCGTGGTATGTTACAGAATTGTATGATGAAGTTGAATGGATCAAAAATCTCTTGGATGAAAAGACTTTGTACATCGTTCCGACTATAAACCCTGATGCGCGCGATTATTTCATTTATAAACCGAACAATATGCATTCACCACGAAGCGGTTTGGCTAAACGCGATGATGATGGAGATGGAGAATATAATGAAGATGGATATGATGATCTTGATGGAGATGGAAATATTACATTTATGCGGATCAAAGACCCAAACGGTCGTTTCAAAGTAGATCCGAGTGATAATCGTTTAATGATTCAGGCAAATNNAGGCCGTTTCAAAACCGATCCGAGTGATTCTCGTTTAATGATTCAGGCAAATGCTGATGAAAAAGGAGAATATACTTTTCTTGGATGGGAAGGAATCGATAATGACGGGGATGGACAGGTAAATGAAGATAATCCCGGATTTTATGATCCTAATCGAGATTGGGGATGGAATTGGGCACCGCGATATATTCAAGGTGGCTCAGATCGATATCCATTCACGTTTCCTGAGAACCAATCCGTACGAAATTTCTTTTTGTCTCATACCAATATTGCCGCTGCACTATCTTTCCATAATAACGGCGGAATGATTCTTCGGGGTCCAGGTTCAAAATCAGATGAAGGTACATACAGTCGTCAAGATGTTCAAACATACGATTTTCTCGGGCAACTTGGAGAAGAACAACTTCCTGGGTATAAATATATGGTTTTATGGAAAGATCTCTATACTGTGTATGGAGGAGAGATCGAATGGTTCTATGGTGGGCGGGGAATTCTTTCGTTTACAAATGAATTATGGAGCGAGTTTGATTATTTCCGCCGTGCAAAAGATTCAACGCGCGATGTTTCGCAGCAGGATATTTACCGGTTCGATAAAATTATGCTGTTCAACGAAGGAGTAGTANNACGGTGAGATTGAGATCGGCGGAATAAAAAAAGCTTGGACGCGAACTGCACCATCATTTATGATCGAAGATATGTGCCATCGAAATATGGCATTCACATTATTTCATTTGTATCATACTCCGAAGGTTTCTGTTGATTCTATTATTGTAAAAAACCTTTCCGGTGGATTAAAAGAGGTCACTGCAATCATTGGAAATGATAGAGTGATTCCGACACACACTTTCCAAGATTCAAAGAATAAGATCAGCCGACCTGATTGGGTCTCGCTGCATGGTGGTAAAGTAATAATTGGTGGTGTCTTAGAAAATAGGTTCCTTGGATTAATGAAGGAACAAAAAAACAACCCGCAACGTCTCAACATTGAAAATGTTCCCGGAATGGGATCAGTTGCAGTCCGTTGGATCGTCAATGGGGGAAGTTCCTTTACTGTGAAAGTTGATTCTGAAAAAGGCGGAAAAGCTGAGAAGAGCAATTAACAATTATCCATTATCAAACTATACGCTAATTATTTAAAGAGGATCTAATGAAAAAAATATTCATCCTGATAGTAGCGCTAACCTGTTTCTCGTTTGCACAAGAAGCGAGATTATTACGGTTTCCAGCAATCTATGGAGACAAAATTGTCTTTACATATGCGGGTGATCTATATACCGCATCATCAAATGGCGGTGTTGCTCGAAAATTGACAAATGATGTCGGCACAGAATTATTCGCCCGGTTTTCACCTGATGGAAAATCAATTGCATTTACCGGACAGTATGACGGCAATTCTGAAGTGTATGTGATGCCTGCCGAAGGGGGAATTCCAAAACGGTTAACGTTCACTGCAACACTTGATCGAGATGATGTTTCTGATAGAATGGGTCCGAACAATATTGTTACAACATGGAAAGACAATAAAACAGTTGTCTATCGTTCACGGAGTGTTGAATTCAATGATTTTAAAGGTCAAATGTTTTATGCATCAATTGATGGCGGAATTCCGGAGCAAATTCCGGTACCACGCGGCGGCTGGGCATCATTTTCTCCTGACGGCAAAAAAATAGCTTACAATAGAGTGTTCAGAGAGTTCAGAACATGGAAACGATACCGCGGCGGTCAGGCAGATGATATTTCTATTTATGATTTTGGAACAAAGAAATCAGAGAATATTACAAACGATCCTGCTCAGGATATTATCCCGATGTGGAGCGGTAATGTGATCTATTTTGTTTCGGACAGAGACGGACGAGATAAGAATAAAAAGATGAATCTTTATTCGTATGATCTTACGACTAAGAAAACTGAACAGAAAACGTTCTTCAAAGAATTCGATATCAAATTCCCTTCGTTAGGGAATGATGCAATTGTTTTTGAAAATGGCGGATTTATCTATCGATTTGATCTAAAGACTGAAAAAGAATCTAAAATTTCGATCCAGATCAACGATGATTTTGATAATGGCCGCGGAGGAATCATCAATGTCAGCAATCAAGTGACGAATTTTGAAATATCGTCAGATGGGAACAGAGCATTATTCGGAGCACGAGGTGAAATATTTACGGTTCCTGCAAAATACGGCAATACAAGGAATCTCACGAATTCTTCCGGTGTTCACGAACGGAATTCTAAATGGTCTCCCGATGGGAAATGGATCTCTTATGTTTCGGATGGTACCGGGGAGGATGAGATCTATATTCGTTCACAAGACGGAATGGGAGCACCGGTTCAACTCACAAAAAACTCAAGCAACTATAAATATCAACCACTCTGGTCACCGGATAGTAAGAAATTGCTCTGGTCGGATCGTGCACAGAATTTATTCTACATTGATATCGATTCAAAATCTGTAACGAAAGTTGCACAATCAAAAGTGTTTGAATACGATGACTATTCATGGTCGCCGGATAGTAAATGGATAGCGTACACGAACCCGGAGAATGATCAGCAAAACATCATCAAATTGTATTCGTTGGAAAACAAAGAAACCGTTGATGCTACGGAAGGATGGTACGAATCCAACAGTCCGACATTCAGTTCGGATGGAAAATATTTGTTCTTCATTTCTGCCCGGACATTTGCTCCAACCTATGGTCAGACTGAATTCAATCATATCTATCAGGATATGTCGAAGATTTATTTTATTGCACTTGCAAAGGAGACCAAATCCCCGTTTGCCCCGAAGAGTGATGAGGTAAAACTGAATGAAGAAAAGAAAGAGGATGATAAATCGAAAAAAGATGAAAAGGATAAAAAGAAAGACGACCCCAAGAACAGTGTGATCGTGAAGATTGACGTTGACGGATTAACACAACGGGTAGCCGCCGTACCGGTAACGAACGCAAACTATCGGAATGTAACAGCTCTTGAAAATAAAGTGTATTATATCCGTAACGGCAGCAAAGATGCGAAGTCAAAATTATTTCTATATGAATTGGATAAACAGAAAGAGAACGAACTTGGCGAGTTCAACAGTTATGAGATCTCTGCTGATAAGAAAAAAATGATCGTCGGTTCAGAGGGATCATATGCAATTGTCGATTTACCAACAGGCAAGATTGAATTGAAAGATAAGCTTAATCTTTCCGATATGAAGATGAAGTTGAACAAACGGGAAGAATGGTCGCAGATCTATAACGAATGCTGGAGACAGATGCGGGATTATTTCTTTACCCCGACGATGCATGGTGTAGATTGGGATACAAAACGGAACCAGTATGCACAGCTTCTTCCGTTTGTCAATCATCGCATAGATCTAACATATATTATTGGAGAATTGATCTCAGAATTGAACATCGGTCATGCGTATGTCGGCGGCGGAGATTATCCCAAAGCAGAACGCATCAAATTGGGTTTGCTTGGTGCAAAAATTGAGCGTGATGCGTCCTCAAAATATTATCGCATTGTTAAAATATTGAAAGGTCAAAATTGGGATGCCGGCGTTCGTTCACCGTTGACTGAAATTGGTGTTGATGTAAAAGAAGGAGATTATATCATTTCAGTTGACGGAAATCCAACAAACGAGATGAATGATATTTACGAGTCGCTTGTAGGGACTGCAGGAAAGCAGGTGAAACTAAAAGTGAACTCTTCGCCGAAAGAATCAGGGAGCAGGGAATCAGTGGTGCTTCCAATTGCCAGTGAAGCATCACTGTATTATTACAATTGGGTCGAATCAAATATCGCAAAAGTAGCTAAAGCTACTGATGGCAAAGTCGGATACATTCATATCCCTGATATGGGAGCAAATGGTTTGAATGAATTCGTTAAACATTATTATCCGCAGTTGAACAAAGAAGCTTTAATCATTGATGATCGCGGAAATGGCGGGGGAAATGTATCCGGACAGATCACTGAACGTCTTGATCGAAAAATGGCAATGATCAATTACGTCCGTAACTCAACTCCAAGTCCTAATCCGGACGGAATGCATATCGGGCCAAAAGTATTGCTTCTTGATGAATTTTCTGCATCCGACGGGGATATTTTCCCATATCGGTTCAAGAAATACAATCTCGGAAAATTGATTGGTAAACGATCGTGGGGAGGTGTAGTTGGTATTCGTGGAACGCTCCCGCTTGTTGACGGCGGATATATGAATCGTCCAGAATTTTCCAGATATGACAATGAAGGAACAAGCTGGATCATGGAAGGACATGGTGTTGATCCGGATATTGTTGTAGATAATGATCCCGCAAAAGAATATCAAGGGATAGACGAACAATTGAACAAGGCTATCGAAGTGATCAAAGAAGAAATGAAGAAAAATCCAGTAAAGCTGGCATCACCTCCGCTATTCCCGGATAAGAGTAAATAAAAATCAATAATTCTTGCAATGCGTCATGCTGAATAATAGTTTGGCATGACGTTTTATTTTAAACTACATGGACGACGAGAGATTTTTGTTTATATTTATACAATGGAAAATGAAAAATTAATTCTTGCTGCTCTTCGAAGTGATTATAGAAAAGGAACTCTCGACGAAAATGATGTCGATAAAGATCCGTTTGTGCAATTTGACAAATGGTTCAAAGAAGCAGTCAAGTCTCAGATTCCCGAAGTGAATGCAATGACAATTGCGACTGCAGATAAAAATGGTCGTCCTTCTGCCCGAATGGTTTTGTTAAAACAATTTGATGAAAGAGGCCTTGTATTTTTTACAAATTATGAAAGTGCAAAAGCGAAAGACATTGCAGAGAATCCTCAAGCTGCACTATTGTTTTTTTGGGAACCGTTGGAGCGTCAAATACGAATAGTTGGCAGAGTAGAAAAAGTATCTGTATCGGAATCATTTGAATATTTCC
>DMPG01000321.1:6045-7151 GCA_003456055.1 Bacteroidota bacterium
GATACCACTTCCTCCATTTTGGGGAGGATTGAGAATTATTCCGCACGAATTTGAATTCTGGCAAGGTCGAACCAATAGACTTCATGATCGAATAGCATATACAAAAACAAATAATGACTGGTCGATTCATCGTTTATCGCCGTAATTTCTAGATGGAGTTTTTATGGAATTAAAACAAAAAAAACAAATATTTAAAAAGGGTGAAATCATCACCAAGGAAGGTGATTTAACATTTGATTGGTATGTTTTAATAGAGGGCAGAATTGGTGTTTATAAAGGCGAACTCAATGTCGGTGAATTCTCAGACCATGGCGTCATCTTTGGTGAGCTGAGCGGTTTGCTTGCTCGTCCGAGAACAGCAACAATGGTAGCCATTGTTGATTCCGAAGTAATGGTCATTGAAAGCAGTGTTGATGAAGTTGTTCGCAATCATCCCGACATAGCACATAAGATTTTGCTCAGTCTTGCAGAAAGACTTGCAAAAACTACTGATGAAATGTGGTCGGTAATAGAAAACAAAGAAAAATAATAAAAATCAGAAAACTGAAAGACTAATATTTCAAATATTGCTTTCATTTTTTCAAGAAAAGAATGAAAATTTACCGCTTAAAATTAGTTCATTGAAATAGCAATCATATTTTTGTAAATTGATGTAATGAAGTTCAATCTCGTTCATACAGAATCATCCGCTCGAGCGGGAGTAATAGAAACAGATCATGGCGTTATTGAAACGCCAATATTTATGCCCGTAGGAACGCAGGGGACGGTAAAAGCAGTAGAGCAAAGAGAACTTCTCGAACTTGGGGCACAGATCATTCTCGGTAATACCTACCACTTGTATTTACGCCCGGGTATGGATGTCATGCGTTCAATGGGTGGACTTCACAAGTTTATGAATTGGAATAAACCAATTTTAACAGATAGTGGTGGTTATCAAATCTTTTCACTTTCGGAATTACGGAAAATTTCTCAGGATGGAGTGACCTTTAAATCACATCTGGATGGGTCTTCACATTTCTTTACTCCGGAAAGTGTTATTGGAATTCAAAGATCAATTGGTTCAGATATAATGATGGTGTTGGATGAATGTCCTCCATTTTCTTGCG
>DMPG01000132.1 GCA_003456055.1 Bacteroidota bacterium
ATTGTTGTACACAACTGTTTCATTGTCGCAGAAAGTCACTCCGATCACGGAAAAAGGATTGGACTCGCTGATAGCAAACAGGAATGGAAATATCTTGGTATTGAATATATGGGCTACATGGTGCGAGCCGTGCAGAGAAGAATTTCCCGATCTTATAAAACTTTCATCGATCTACAAAAATAAGAAAGTGCAAATCGCAGCAATCAGTGTGGATTATCCGGATGAAATAAATGAAAAAATCATCCCGTTTCTCGATTCGCTACATGTTCCGTTTTATACGTACGTTGCAGACTTTCCTTCACAAGACAGTTTGATCAATCAATTAAATCCTGAATGGTCCGGAGCAGTTCCCGCAACATTTATTTTTGATAAAAATGGAAAACAACAGAAATTAATTTTAGGAAAACAAACACGTCATCAGTTTAAAATTGCGATTGATGAACTCCTCAATAAGCCATAACTTGAATAAAAAATAGCTCTGATGATCAATTTTATCCCGCTCGGCGGCGCAAACGATATCGGCGCTTCTTGTTATTATTTGAATATTGAAGGTACTGGCATCATTCTGGATAGCGGAACACATCCCCGCAAATTCGGAGTCGATTCTCTTCCTCAATTTGATTTTATCAAAGATATGAATGTTGATGTTGCGTTGATCTCCCATGCACATCAAGATCATATTGATTCTCTTCCCTATCTTGTACAACGGCATCCATATATTCGAATTGTAACGACACCGCAAACACGGGCAGTTGCAGAAATCACGCTGCATAATTCCGTCAATATTCTTAAAGAACAATTGAAGGATGAAATAACGATAAGAGCGTATACACACGAAGAGATCGATCTGCTCATTCAAAGCATCGAATGGCGTGCTTATGAAGAACAATTCACAATTGATGGATATCGTCACTCCAGCAAAGAATCGATCAAAGCATCGTTTCACGATGCCGGTCATATTCTTGGTTCCGCCGGAACGTTAGTAGAACACAAAGGGCGCTCCATTTTTTACACAGGCGACATCAATTTGGATAAACAATCGTTACTTTCAGGAGCACAACTGCCAAAACAAAAAGTTGATATTGTTATTCTTGAATGTACTCACGGTGCAACAGATTCTACACATCTTCCCTCCCGGCTTGAAGAACAATTGCGGTTCACAACATGTGCAAACAAAATTCTCAACAGAGATGGATCCATTTTGATCCCGGTTTTTGCGCTTGGAAAAATGCAGGAGATGTTATCGACCATTTGGAGATTGATGCAAAAGGGATCTCTAGCAACTACCGATATTTACACAGGAGGTGTCGGCAGAAAAATTTCTACAGTTTATGATAAGAACCGATATACTGTTCCGTATAATGACACCGATCTGATCCTCTCTGATATCCCTCAAAAAGATCTCTACGATGTCGATCATTTGGATGATCTTATGCGCCAACAATGTATTGTACTCGCAGGGAGTGGAATGATCATTGAAAATACACTTTCGTATAAGTTGACACAGCGCTGGCTCTCTCAACCTAAATTTGGGATCTTTACCGTAGGATATATGGACCCCGAAACGCCCGGCTATCGCGTTCGCCATTCACATAAGGGCAGTTTGATCCAATTAACCAATGCAAGTGAACCACAAAATGTTTCGTGCGATGTCGAGCAATTCCGTTTCTCTGCTCATAGCAATCGTGAAGGAATTCTTGAAATCGTTCAAAGGCTTAATCCATCTACTGTTATTCTTGTCCATGGAGAACACGGTTCTATTGATTGGATGGGATATTCGATCATGAAAAAGTTTCCGCATATCAAAGTTCACGGAGCCGAGATCGGGAAACAGATTATCCTCTTTGAATAAAACTTCTTCATCATTTCATTCAATTTTCTTATCTTTGCTTACAGAATTGATGTGAAGCCTTGGGTTCTTCTGAAGAAACAGAAAATAATCACGACATGAAGGCACGGTATGGTTTTTAAAATAATCAGGAAATTCGTTGGGTTCCTTTTTTGTATGCTGAGTCTGCTTCAATCGCAGGAAAGAATTGTGCGCGAGCAAACTACTGGAAGTGTTATATATTTTGAGAGTTACTATTTTCGAAATGATTCGATCAATACTGTTATTGTTCCTTTCAGAATCCGGTCTGATTTTTTTATCTTTACTAAATCTAACGACACTGAAAAAGACATTTTTTCTGCGAATGGTGAGGTTACCATTGAACTGCTAGATTCAACAGGTGCCTCAATTGCACGAAATATTAAGCCGCTACATCTAACGTCAAATGATAATTCTTCTGCACTTCTTCGAACAGTATTCAAGCAGGATTTTGTTTCATTCCAAGTCCCTGAAGGGCTTTATCAAATTGTTTTTAAATTAGATGATAGTGAGTCTAAACGCACTTTTTCCAATTCAAAGGAACAGATCCGGATATCGAAGGATTCTAACCGGATGTCTTCAATGATTCCTGTTAAGAACTTCGCTGACGACTCTTTCCATCTGTTTAATCTCGGCGGCGACGTTCTTTTCTCCCAACAATACGGATTTATCTTTCTCTCAAAGAACAAATATGCTTCGGTAACGTATTCTCTTTCGAAATTACAACCCGAGGAAGATGAAAAAGAGATCATTGATTCATCAATTACTACTCTGGTGACATCGTTTGAGCAGAAATCTTTCACTCCTACCTCATCCACTGAGAACATTCAACTGACATTAGAGACCAGTAATACTACAACAATAAATTATATTCCATTGAATGGTTTGCAATTGCGACAAGGGAGATACGAAATAGAATTCNNTTTCCGGATTCTTCCAAAATCAAGACTCAATTCGGAGCACGTTGGCTTGATATGCCTGTCTCACTCTATGATCTTGACCTGGCAACAGAACCGCTCCAGTTCATTTTGACAAAAGATGTGTATTCAGAACTTCGCCGCGGCGGAAGAGAGACCCGCATTCGAAAGTTCGATGAATTTTGGAAGAAAAAAGATACAACTCCGTTCACTGCATATAATGAAGTGATGCACGAATTTTATCGCAGGGTAGATTTTTCTTTTACAGCATTCCGAACGATGCGCGAAATGAACGGTGCTATAACAGACAGAGGCAGAATATATATTCTTTTTGGTAAGCCGACTTCAACCGAAAGAACATTAAGCCCGGGCGGATCACCGAAAGAAATTTGGAACTATAATTCAATAAACAAAATATTTACATTTGAAGACCCCAGCAAACAGGGAAACTATAAACTTGCAGAGAATAAATGAAACCAATAATTGCCATCACCATCGGAGATTTCAACGGAATCGGTCCGGAAGTAACTCTCAAAAGCATTGCTTCATCAAAGATTAAAAAGAATATCCAACCAGTCCTCATCGGATCGTTTGATATTTTTCAGTTCTTCGTAAAGATGTTCAAACTTGATCTTGAGTTGATTGCGGTTGATAATCTTTCGAAAAAGATTAAAAGCGGATCCGTGCCGGTGTTGACCGTCCACCCTGCAACTTCAAAAAGTATTCAACTCGGAAAGATTTCACCTGATTCCGGTGTTTGTGCCGGCATGGCGATAGAACACGCAATTAAGT
>DMPG01000368.1:0-2321 GCA_003456055.1 Bacteroidota bacterium
TCGGGATCGGGAAAATAACGGTAATCGTGTGCTTCTTCTTTGCTTCGCATCGGTGTCGCAATACTCTTATCAGCATTCCATAATAATGTCTGTTGAACGACTGTTCCTCCCTCTTCGATCAGATCAATTTGACGTTTTATTTCGTATTCGATTGCTCGCTCAACATTACGGAATGAATTCATATTCTTTAATTCCGCTTTTGTCCCAAGTTTTGTTTCCCCTTTTAATCGGACAGAAACATTCGCATCGCACCGCAGGCTTCCCTCTTCCATATTGCCGTCACAGATCCCCAAATATTTCACCGTCTGCCAGATTGAAATAAGATACTTGCTCGCTTCTTCGGCAGAACGCATATCCGGTTCACTGACAATCTCCAACAATGGAGTTCCACATCGATTCACATCAACAAGTGTTTCATTCCCTGCATCATGAATGGATTTCCCGGCGTCCTCTTCCATATGGATTCGTGTTACACCAATTCGTTTCGTACTTCCATTGCTTAATTCGATATCAACATACCCATGCTGGCAGATCGGCTCTTCATATTGAGAGATCTGATATCCTTTTGGGAGATCGGGATAGAAATAGTTCTTGCGGGCAAAGATCGATTTGGTGGTGATGGAACAGTTTGTCGCTAAACCCATTCGAATCGCATATTCTACAACCTGTTTGTTCAACACCGGCAGGACACCAGGCATTCCTAAACAGACGGGGCACACATTGGAATTCGGTCGGCTGCCGAATTTATTCGAGCAGCTGCAGAAGATCTTTGTATTGGTGGAAAGCTGTGCGTGAACTTCAAGACCGATAACGGCTTCGTATTTATCGTAAACTGACATTCTCTGGTTTACGCCGCCAATGCTTTTGTTACTTTTTCAGCCGCATCTTTCAGGTTCTCAGCAACAAGGAATTTCATCCCTGAATTCTTCAGAATATCAGCTGCAATATCTGCATTGGTTCCAGCAAGACGAATGACGATGGGGATCTTCACATCGACAACTTTTGCTGCTTCAACAACGCCGTTTGCAACACGATCACAACGCACGATACCGCCGAAAATATTGATAAGAATTGCTTTCACATTTTTATCGGCAAGTATGATCTTGAATCCGTTCGCTACGGTCGTGGCATTTGCTCCGCCGCCAACATCCAAAAAGTTAGCTGGTTCACCACCCGCAAGTTTGATGATATCCATCGTCCCCATCGCAAGTCCTGCACCATTCACCATACAGCCGACGTTGCCGTCAAGTTTGATATAGTTCAAGTTGGATTTTGAAGCTTCAACTTCAAGAGGTTCTTCTTCATCGATATCACGTAATTCAGCAAACTCAGGATGTCGGTATAATGCGTTATCGTCAAAATTGACTTTCGCATCAAGTGCAATGACATTTCCTTCTTTGGTGATGACCAACGGATTGATCTCAAATAACGATGCATCAGTTGCTTCATAAGCACGATACAACGCAAGTAAGAATTTCACTCCATTTTTGAAGGCATCACCGGTGAGTCCAAGTGCAAATGCAAGTTTACGAGCCTGGAATTGCTGGAATCCAACCGTAGGATCGATCGTTTCTTTGACGATCCTTTCAGGATGCTCTTCAGCAACTTTTTCAATTTCCATTCCACCTTCGGTAGAAACCATTACTACATTTTTTGACTGCGCACGATCGAGCGTGATACCGACATACATTTCTTTGTCGATGTTTGCACCTTCTTCGATCAGCAATCGTTTTACCAAGCGCCCTTCCGGACCGGTTTGATGAGTGATCAATGTCATTCCGAGAATTTGTTTTGCGTATTGCTTTACTTCATCAAGACTCTTGGCAACTTTTACTCCGCCTCCTTTGCCACGTCCACCAGCGTGGATCTGTGCTTTAACAACCCATACTGTTCCGCCAAGTCGTTTTGCAGCATTGACCGCATCGTCAACGGAAAAAGCAACTTCCCCTTTTGGAACCGGAACACTGAATTTTCTCAGAATATCTTTTCCCTGGTACTCATGAATTTTCATTGGAACTCCTTATAATGGTATTAGCAGGACGGCGTTAACGCCGTCCTACAAGAGAATATTATTTTACTTTATGCGAAATCAATTTTGCCTGTGTAAACAACAACAAATAATCCCTTCCGCCTGCTTTTGAATCGGTTCCGCTCATATTGAATCCGCCGAACGGATGAACGCCAACCAATGCGCCGGTGATCTTCCGGTTAATATAGAAATTCCCGGTATGGAATTCATTCTTTGCACGTTCCTGTTTCTTTTTATTCTTTGTCCAGACTCCGCCGGTCAGACCGAATTCCGTATTGTTCGCAATTTCAAG
>DMPG01000368.1:2365-2893 GCA_003456055.1 Bacteroidota bacterium
AACTGTCGGTTCAATAAAATATCCATCCGTACCGACCCGTTTGCCACCTGCAACGATTCGTCCACCCTCTTTCACTCCAGTTTCAATATAGTTCAAGATCTTTTCCATTGAACTTTTGTTCACCACTGGTCCCATATAATTTGAACCATCTTCCGGTGCGCCGACTTTTAATTTCTTCGTCCGCTCAGTGACCTTCTCAATAAATTTATCATAAACTGATTCTACGACAATTGCACGTGAAGCCGCAGAGCATTTTTGACCCTGAAAACCGAATGCCGATGCAACGGTTGCTTGTGCCGCCGAATCAAGATCTGTTTCATTATCAACAAGGATGGAATCTTTTCCTCCCATTTCCGCAACAACTCTCTTCAACCAAATTTGTCCCGGAACAACTTTCGCAGCAAGTTCGTTGATGTGCACACCGACTTCTTTTGAACCGGTGAACGAAACGAATCGTGTTTTCGGATGTGCAACCATCGTAACGCCGACTGCTCCGCCCGGTCCGGTGATATAATTAATGACACCCTT
>DMPG01000040.1:0-5650 GCA_003456055.1 Bacteroidota bacterium
GCCGATGTAACTCCGGCAACCGCACGTTTGTACCGGGCGTTTGCTCCGTCATACTCTGCACGGGAAATTGAATTTTGAGCGTACAATATTTTTTGTCGTTCAAAACTTGCTGATGCATCTTCCAGTTCCGCCTTTGCACTTTCCAACATTGCCTTTGCTACCGAAAGATTCGCTTTCACTTGTCCTAAACCTGCTTCAACATCTCTTCGTTCCAGTCGTCCGATGATCTCTCCGGTCTTCACGCGGTCTCCTTCAATTACTCCGAGAAATTCAAGTCGTCCCGTTCCCTTGGAAGCAACGGCAGCTTTTCGCTGAGCAACAATATATCCGCTTGCGGAAAGAATTGCACTTTCTTGTCCGGATGTTGTGAGCGCCACCGTTCCGAGTTCAACTATTTCTGAAGAAGAACCAGATCTAACGGCAATGAATGATCCGACAGCAATGATGACGATAATAATTAAAACAGATAATATTATCCTATTTCTTGAACCCCCTTCTGTTTGGCGGGGTTCGTTACGATTGATCTTTAAAAATGAAAGGTCGGTATTTTGAGTTTCAGACATATTATATGTGATTTCTAATGGTTTTTAAACTAGCGTCTACCAAATTTAACATAGATTGCTGTGAAATTGTTCGATAATATCCCAAAAATAACGTCAAAAGGCAATGAAACAAACAAACACTCAAACCACGATTACGATGGCAAATATAGTGGATAGTCAAAAGAAATCAGTCAAAAATTCGGTGAAGAGCGGAGAAGAAACGGTCAAAAACAACTATGCCATTATTTTTGCGGAAAGAATAACCCTAATCCATCAAAAACCGCAAGAATTTGTCCGGCGACAAGTCTATTTCCGGTATCATTGAGATGGACACCATCATATGTTAGAATATTCTTCTCTGCGTTGGCAGGATTATTTTTTGTAAGATAATCAACAAATGCAGACCGAAGATCGCAAAGAGGAATTGAAGATTGTGCCGCCACACTTCTGCTGATTGCGCTGTAATCATCCAGCATTGCATCGTATTTGTTTGTCCCGTCATTCTTCTCGCCGATGACGCTTGGAGTGCAAAGAATCACCGATGAGCCGGATGATTGAATGCGCGTAATAATTTCTTTCAATCCTTTTTCAAACTCGGGTTTTGGCGTTCCCGAAAGCCCTCGGCTTGCAAATTCATAATGCCACACATCGTTAATACCGATGTAGATAACAACAATGGATGGATTTTTTTTGAGAACATCGTTTTCCAATCGCCGTTGAAGATCGGCGACCTTATTGCCGCTGATCCCCGCACCGATCACTTCACTCTTTTTTCCCAGAGCAACGAGCGTATCGCGAAGGATTGCAACATACCCATTTGGTTTCACACCTTGTTCGGTAATGGAATCGCCAAAAAAAATGATCCTTGCCGAAGAACGCATTGCTGTTTCCTGTGTTGAGCATCCGGAAATTAGAATGATCAATAAGAATATAAAATTTTTGCACTTCATAAAATCACCAGTTCATTGTATCACGCAGACCTTTGATATGTCCGCAATGTTTTTCTCCATGGCCGGAATAGATCTGTAACATTCTATCCATCGTTACAATTCCATTCTCGGGATGATCTGCTTTTCGTGTTTCCCAATCATGTTCGGAAACAGATTCAAGCATTGCCGCCCACCGCACATGCAATCCACGAAGGAGTGTCAGCGAGGGTTCAAGCGGCAAAGCATATTCGGTTGAAGTTGCCCATGTATCTTGGTCGTATGTTTTGATCTTCGGAAAATCTTCCATTACCATGAATTTGAATCGGAGAAATGCATTCATGTGAGAGTCCGCCAAATGGTGCACCACCTGACGAACAGTCCAACCGCCGTGTCGATACGGCGTATCCAATTGTTGGTCGTTCAGTCCTTTAAGAACTGCCTCCAGTTTTACAGGCAGATCTTTTATCTTTTGGATCATCTGTTTTCGTTCATCCATTGTCGGCATAATATAACTCCATTCACATAAATTGTCAGCAGCATTAATTTTAATAATGGTAAAGTTAAGGAATGGAGTTAAGATATGCTAATAGGAAAAAACAGATGCTATAAACCTTGGGAATAGATAGCTTTTGGTCTAAAAATAATACCAACTCTAAAAATATTCCAGGTCGAGGTTAATTTCTTCTGCAGCTTTCAGTTGATCGTTATGTTCTAGAAAATTGATATCCGATAAAATTCTCGATTCATCGCCCCAATCGTTCCAATAGACTCCGTTCATCTGAAGCACACAAAGTTTTTCGGGAATTCTTTCAAGAATGCTGCGCGAGAAGTTGACAGATGGAATTCTTTTGAATACTGTTTCTATCAAGTCAGATTCCGAGGCTGTTCCAAAAAATGCCGTTGTCCGATGCATTGGAGCAAACACTTCGTTCATATGTTCTTCAAAGAGGCTCAACAATTTCTGCGACGTGCCAACGATTGTCATCGTATTCCACAGACATTTTTTTCCATGAAGATGTTGCGTTAGCCGCGCATCCGGTTTTTCCCAAAAATTTTTTACAGACCACAATCCCTCAGAAAATACCCGATCTCCTTTTTCGATCCATCCATATCCATTTTGTAAAGAGCTTGGAGCAATTCCTAATGTAACAATGTAATCGCGATGCACGGAAACAAACTCGATCGCCCGGGAAACAAACGACCGGTATCGTTCTTCCTGCAGAATAAAATGATCTGCCGGAAACAAAGCAACGATTGCCTGCGGATCTGCGCGATGAATATGAAGCAGCGGAAGAAGAATTGCCGGTCCGGTCTCACGATTATACGGTTGAACGATAATTGTGTGCGGCAATCTGTCGTGAATATCGGCTGCTGCAAATGAACAATGATTGACATTGATCGTTGTTAAAAGATGATCGGCAGAGAACAATGGCGAGATGCGGTCAATCGTATGTCGAAGCATTGACCGTTTTCCAATAAGGGCGCAATACTGCTTTGGACGATATTCACCGAATCGCGACTTGATAAAATGTTGAAGCCGTGTTCCATCACCTCCGGCAAGAACAATACCCCATTGGCGATCTGTGTGTGGATGAAATGTTGCAAATCCAGATCTGTTTTTCATGCTCATACCCTCCTGTTGTGGTAGAGAGAAGGCAATGATAATTCTTTGTAGGGGATCGCGGAATGAATATGACGAAGAGTGTAGGAAGAGTGGGAATGTACACGTGAACGAGAAATACGATCCCTTATCTATAACCAGTGTACCATTTGAGACGTGAAAAGTCAACCGTCTGTCGAAGTTATTTATTTTTCATGTAAATCCAGTCTCGGATATTATCATCCGAACCCATACAAAAGCGCTTTCACCTCTAAAATTCTTAGCTTTCTGTTTTGTTTAAGAAATACAGGTTGTGGACTATTTTTTCCTTGTTAACTGCGGAATCGTAGTTTCGTTTTCAGAATGTCTGATCAGCTCATTAAGTCGCTTTAGTTTTGTCTCTTCCTGTTTTGCACTGATCACCAGCCAAATGGATGTTCGTTGATACCAAGGAGGTCGCGAAGAAAAATGTTTCCACGCCTTTTTGTTTGCTTTGAATTTCTCTACAAATGCCGTGGGTAGTTTCAGATTCTCCCGCTGTTCAAACGAATAGAGATTTGTTTTGTTTGCATCTCGTTCTTCAAATGCTTTTATCCCGGGTGGTTTCATCAGTTTGAGTTTCTTCAACTCTCCCACACGCTTGATGTTCACAGCGCTCCACGTACTTTTCTTTTTGCGAGGTGTAAAGCGATTCGTGTAGCTGACCTCGTCGATACTTTTCCGAATGCCATCGATCCATCCGAAGCAGAGAGCTTCATCGAGAGCTTCTTTGTATGTTGCGGCAGTTTTTCCGGAATCTTTCTTATAAAAACCGATCCATAGTTCAGAAACTGAATCATGATTTTTTTCAAACCATATTCTTAAAGCGGCTTGGGTTTTAAAGAATGTAATGTTTGTTGCTGTCGGCATAGTGAATGCTTACGCTTCAATCATTTTTTTCATACTGCCCATTATGGCGTTCCAGTTTTGTTCGCTGTGTTCTTTGCTCTTTTCTGAATCGATTCCATCCTGTATAATATTCAGTATGGTTGCATTTCCTTTTGCTGTCAATTCGTAGGAGACAGTTGCATAATTTTCCGGTATATCGGGCTTCCCGGACATTGAACTCCAGTAATCATACTTCACAAATTTTCCGGGTTGAATGTCAAGGATCGTTCCTTTGTCCTCATATTTCTTTCCCTCCCATTCACCGCGGAAGTAGATCGGACTTCCTTTTTTCCAATCAGATTCAGTCTGTGTGCCAAAAAAATATTTTTTGATCAATTCTGGTGACGTTAACCATTTCCAAACGGTTGCAGTATCTGCGTTGATTTCGATATCTATTTTGGCAATAAAGTTGTTTGACATATAATTTTTTCCAAATATTTTTAATCAACAATAAACAACGATACGCCCGTTTCTGTAAACGAGCGGTGACTATCAGAATGGTCGCCAACCTGATATGACATTCCTTTTTTCAGAACGAACGTTCTCCCATCGTTCAGTTCGGTTGTCATTTCTCCATCAATACAGTAAATGATGTGTCCTTTATCGCACCAGTGATCGGCAATGTAGCCGGCAGAATACTCAACGCGACGCACGCGGATGTTGCCGAAATGAAGAACCTTCCATAGTGCAAATCCTTTTTCCCCGGAATGTTCTTCAGATGGGACAAGATCCCAGTCTGTTGATGTGAATGGTATTGTCGATTCGATATCCATATCCTAGAATTACGCTCCAAATTGTTGAAGGTGATGATCGAGATGTTTGTATGTTGAAGTGCCCCATTCTTTCGGAGTGAATGGACCAAAGAATGAGTGTGCCTGTTTTGTACATTTTGCCTCTCCCCCCTGGGAGAATTGTTTGACCAATGTCATCAACAATTCTTTTTCCCTGGCAAACACTCGCTCATCAACGACAACAAACTGCGGATTCGTCGGGCTGTTTCTGCGAAGAGGTTTTTCCCCCAAATAATCCTTTTTGAAGATCGGTCCGATGATCCTTCCCAGCAGACTTCGCTTCGTCGTTTTTTGATCTGTAACGACGAGCATTGTTTCATTACAGTGAGCGAGCATTTGCTCAACATTCATTTTTCCCCATTGCCGTTCGGCATTCGGCTGCAATTGTCCGATGCGCGTGAGGATTTCTTCAAGCGCTTCTTTTTCAAAGATTGATTTCATAGGAATGAATAGTAGTTTGTAATAATTGATCAATCGTGATGTTCCGCCGGAGTCAATCCTTCGGCGCCGGGAAGTTTTCCGACGAGCATCTGCGGATTGTGGATAAGCACCGGTAAATGCTGCGGACAAATATGATACATTTTATTTTGAAACAACAGTGCGAGCAATGGAATCTCTTCCTGTGTTCGCTGACAGGAAACGCATGATGGTTGTTGTGGAGACATACTGTCCTAATGATATTCAATTAATGAAAAGTAAAGCGTATTGTTAATTAAACTGAAATTATTTCCGTTCTATTTTTATCAATCCACCACGCCCATAGCACAAAGAGCCACATTGCATTTCCTGCAACAGCGATCATATCAACATTGGGCGGAGGCGGACCAAGAAGATTTCCGACATGCATAATAACGAGAAACG
>DMPG01000040.1:5750-9396 GCA_003456055.1 Bacteroidota bacterium
CATTATTGAACAGCGGAAGATCGGGGCGATGCGTAATAAGATCGAGAACCCAATGACTGAACACGACCGCGCCGACAATGAACGATTCTTTCGGCAATTTTCTTCTGAAATAATATAACGCACCGAACAACACAGACCATCCAACCGCACCGGCCAAACTATGCGTGATGGGATAGTCGTAAAAATCGAGCGGTGTAACGACGGTGTTGCCAACTTCGATCCGTGCGTGTTCCAATCCAAACAGTAAAAATACCGGCCACAGAAGATCGACCAGTTGTGAAGCAGCAAAGAGTGTTGCAAGATTTGTTTTCGGCGCAGCTTTCTTTGCGGCAAGAGCTACAGCAAAATGTCCGATGAACATAGTTTCTCCAATTATTCGTTGATCATTTTCGTCATTAAGATACGATGATGATCGGTAAATTGAAATGCCCGGTATAATTTCAAAGCATTTTCATTATGCTGTTCCACTTCCAGATGCAGTCCTTTAATCTCCATCCTTTTTGCCTCTACAGTAATGTATTCCATCACTTTTTTACCGATCCCTTTTCCGCGGTATGCTTCTTCAAGATAGAACTCATCCACAAATACATTCTTTCCGCCAAACTCAAAGCTGTACACGATTGCAAGAACAATATATCCGATAGGAAGAGTATTCTCTTTGATCAACCAGATTGTTCCGAATTTTGGCTCCGAGATAAACTCAATTAACGATGTTCGTGTTTGTTCTTTCTTGAAGGAATACCCATCGATGGAGTAAAACCGCTCCATAAAAATGAGCAGTTGAGGAATATCATTTGTATCCACAGGAATTAATTGAAGTGAGTCCATAAAGTGCTACAAATCTACGACAGGAGTTGTTGGGGTGCAAGAGAAGATTATTCCAGGGAATGTCTTAATTTAGAATCAATAATCTCATCATGCTGACGACCTGTCCGACTTCTAATTTGCCGAATGTTTGTTCGAAGAAAAATAATGCAGTTATAAAAGAGCGGCTGAAAATATAAAGAAGTTATAAAGAATCGTGTTTGGTAACCGTTTTTAAGAATTGTTCTATCGCAAATCTGCTTAATTGTCCTGCCGGTCCATTAAAATTGAAATCAAACGCGTGAGTTCCCCAGGGGAGTTCAATATAGAGGTTTGGAACAGAATGGTCCGTCAATTTTTTTGAAAGCCGCTCGCTTTGTCTATACCATGTGAGCGGATCTTTTGCGCCATGTATGAGCAGCGTCGGTGGCGTTGTTGATGAAACATGATTGTACGATGATGCATCATCATAATTGGGGCGGGCGGATTGCTGCGAACCGCCGAGATAGTTTTCCAACAATGTTTTTGAATCGAGGATGTCCGGTTCCGGCGAAAGATGTTCGTATGCAAAATTGAGATCGGCAGGGGCATAGAATGCGATGCATCCTTTGATCGAAGGATCGTTTGCCGAATAAGCGACCGCCTCTGCTATCTGTCCGCCGGCAGAGCGGCCGAAGAGAATAAATTGGGATGAATCGATTCCTAATTTCTCCGCATTCTTTTTTAAAAATGAAATTGCTGCAAACGCATCTTCCTTTTGTGCGGGCCATTTCCATTTAGGCGCGAAGCGGTACGAGATTGCCGCAACGGCATATCCACACGAGGCGAGATAGTTGTTCAGTGTTTCAAATTCATCGGGGCTTCCGCTGTCCCATCCTCCGGTGTGAATGACAATAATGCACGGAGAAGGTCGTTCCGACTGCGGATGAAAAAAATTGAAATATAATTCTTCGCCGCCATGATGAGCATAGTTAATTTTTTCTTTTTGAACTATTTGAACCGATGAACCAAACCACAACCGCTTCCATTCAAACGGGGAATCCGGAATAATTATTTTGCTATCAGCGCCAAAAGATTTTTTTAATCGTTCGGGGAGTGAACGCGCAATAGTTATAGCAGAAAAACTTGGAAACAAGAGGATCGAAATTGTAATCAATGAAATAATCGTTGCGGTTCCATATAATGGATTTTGGAATCTGCAGTAGAGAGCAACGACAAGCGGAAGGATGAACAACCAATGTCCAAATTCAGTTGCAACGATTGAAACTTTCCACATCAATACAAATGAAAGATCGAAAAAGATCAGGATGGAGCAAAGGAAAAAAATAACTGCAAGAGAAAACAACACTATAGAAATCATATTGTAAAAGATTATACCATCATTTAAAGTTTCAATTCCATATATACCACTTCATCCAGCGGATTGTTATAATATGCAGGAATAATGTTGAAACCTAGTTTTGCGTAAAGAGTTCGTGCTGTCCCCATCCGCTGAAGCGTATCTAAACGCATCGTGTGATATCCGATCTCTTTTGCATCGGCAATTATTTTTTCGGTAAGAATTCTGCCGATCTTTTGTCCGCGAAATTCTTTGCGTACAAACAGACGCTTCATTTCGCAGAGACCATCTTCTTCCATCGGTCGCAATGCAATACAGCCCGCAATGGCACCATCGCACTCAGCAATATAGAGTCGCCCGTTCGGCAGAGAATATTTTCCCGGAAGCGTCGCAAGTTCCTGATCGAATCCTTGAAAACAGAGAGAAAAATTCAACCATTGCTGATACTCGATGAATAATGAACGGATGGTTTCGATCTGTTCCGTCGTCGCAGCTGATTGTAGAATCGTCATATAAAAATAGATGCCCGCTCAATATCCGCGGGCATGAAAAATTAATTACGTGAAGTATCTGTTATTGTCCGTGATTGTGTCCGCAATCCCACTCTTCGTCATATCCAACGCCACGCGCTCTTCCGGAAGGTTCTTTGCGCGGGAATTTTTCATCGCGCATTGCAGCATTGTAGGCGAATGCAGCCATCAGGATCGCCGCCTGTTTCATATCGTCCTCCAGTGCGCGATCCCAAACATCCATTGTTGAATGCCAGGTGCGAGTTCCATATTCGATCGGGTCTTGAATAAACTGGAATCCCGGCAGTCCGACACCGTCAAACGATTGATGATCGGTTCCGCCGGTATTCATCGGCGTAACGGTCGTTGCGCCGAGGTCTTTGAACGGAGCAAGCCACGCACGGAAGATTGGGCGAAGCTGTTCATTTCCCTGCATATAAATTCCGCGGACCTTTCCTGTTCCGTTATCGTTATTGAAATATGCGGCGAATTTATCCGCTTCCGGTTTTAAAGTATCTTTCACGCCGAAATGCTGTTGTACATATGCGCGCGAACCGAGAAGACCTTGTTCTTCCCCTCCCCACAACGCACCGCGGATCGTTCGCCTCGGTTTTGCACCCACCGCTTTTAAGATCCTCATCGCTTCCATCACTGCGGTTGAGCCGGTTCCGTTATCGGTTGCTCCTGTTCCGCCATGCCACGAATCAAAATGTCCGCCGAGGATCACAACTTCATCTTTTAAATCGCTTCCGGGAATCTCTGCAATAACATTGTAGCTTGAATCATCTTTTGCGGACATCTCCACATCAAGTTCAACGGCAAGTTTTACTTTTTCTCCCTTTTGAACCATCCGCACCAAACGGTTGTAATGTTCTGCGCCGACTTCGATCTGCGTTGGAACCTTCGGCGCCTTTGCACTGAAGATCGATACGCGCGGAGAATCCGGATGAACGGGAACCATAGCACCCATAACAAACACACTTCCACCTTCATT
>DMPG01000008.1 GCA_003456055.1 Bacteroidota bacterium
CTGTCTCCGGTAACGACTTCGTACGGAACAAGCTTCATTTCTTCGTTCACCTCGTTCATAAATCGTCCCATAAACCGTTTGATCGAATACACTGTATTCTTCGAGTTCGTTACACCTTGACGTTTTGCAGATTGACCGACAAGACGTTCTCCATTTTTAGCAAATGCGACGATCGAAGGAGTTGTGCGTCCGCCTTCAGAGTTTGCGATCACAACCGGTTCATTTCCTTCCATCACGGCAACAACTGAATTCGTTGTCCCAAGATCGATCCCTATAATTTTTCCAGCCATATAATTATTCCTTTTAAATATTGTAGTTTGAGAGTTTTTTGTTTATCTATCTTACAAGCACCGTGCCACAGCAAATATTGCATTTTCAACAATATTTAGGCATTAATGATTTAGTTAAAATAAGCAATTGCGCCATAGTGTCAGATGTTTTTGGATATATTCTGCCAATAATTGTTATAGTGTCACAATAGCAGTAAGACAATATGATCGACAAAATTCAAATATCGAATCATCTCAATACTAAAATATTTGGACATACGGTGTATTCCTTTGAGTCCATTGATTCAACCAACTCCTTCGCCAAACAACTGAAAAATGATGAAGCACCGCACGGGACAGTAGTGATATCTGAGGAACAAACTTCCGGCCGCGGCCGTCTACAAAGGAACTGGATCTCACCCGCTGGAGAGAATTTACTCTTTACCATTATTCTCTATCCTGACTTTGGTCTGGAGAAAATCTCGCTTCTTCCGTTTGCTGGTTCGCTTGCGATCGCAGATGCAATTGATGCCATAACAGGATTATCCGCAACCTGTAAGTGGCCGAACGATGTTCTGATCAACGGGAAAAAAGTATGCGGAATGCTTCTTGAATCATCCTTGGGAAATTCTATTCAGGAAAAAATCATCCTCGGCATTGGTCTTAACGTGAATCAGACAGAATTCTCTGACGAATTGAAATTCAAGGCATCATCATTACAGATAGAGAGCGGAACAATTGTTAACAGAGTACAGTTATTACAGAGAATTCTCGAAGAACTGGAAAACCGGTATGAGCAATTATCTCATTTCCCTCAGCAGCGACTGTTAAATGATTGGAGAATGAAAGCCTTGCTTTTTGGGAAAAAGATCACTGTATTGGAGAGCGAATTTAGTTTTTCTGCAACAGCAATCGATGTTAATGAGGATGGGAGTCTCCTTATTGAAACTGAAGATGGAAACAAAAGAAATATTTTTGCCGGTGACGTAAGTTTAGCATACAATTGAGAAAAAGAATACCACTAAGACACAAAGAACACTAAGTAGCACAAAAGAAATAAAGTAAATGTTGACTCAAAAATCCGTTAACGATTTAGCCTACAAAATT
This sequence comes from Bacteroidota bacterium, assembly GCA_003456055.1. Lineage (GTDB taxonomy): Bacteria > Bacteroidota > Ignavibacteria > UBA10030 > UBA8401 > UBA8401. The sequence goes on from DMPG01000008.1 coordinate 1,377, forward strand.
GTAGGATGTGCGATAGAGGTCCATAAACAAATAGGACCGGGTTTGCTGGAATCAATTTCAATTGTGAGAATATAGTCAAACATATTGTTTCATTAGTTACTGATGAATTTTCGAAACTCCCGAAAGAATAGGTTCACAATATTCTTAATGTAATTAGTGTTTTAGTGGTAATAATTAAAGGAAAAAACAAATGATCCTTGCAATCGATATCGGAAATACACACACCGTCATTGGAATTTACAATGGAACCAAACTTCTCGGAGATTGGCGTGTAACAAGTTTTGTAACGAGAACGGAAGATGAGTTTGGCGCACTTGTTAAACAATTCTGCGAAGATGCGAAGATATCATTGAAAAAAATCTCAAGCATCGGAATCGCATCAGTCGTTCCAAATCTCACCGATGCTTGTGTAAAAATGTCCCGAAAATATTTTATGCTGGAGCCGATCGTCGTTTCATCGGATCTTGACCTGGGGATAAAAATATTATATGACGATCCAAGCGCTGTTGGTGCAGACAGATTATGTAATGCTGTCGCCGGATTTGTAAAATATAAAGGACCGCTGGTGATCGTTGATTTTGGGACTGCCACAACATTTGATGTTGTTTCAAAGAACGGTGAATATCTCGGTGGAGTGATCACGGCAGGAATTGAAACAGCCGCTGGAGAACTTCACCGCCGCGCAGCAAAACTTCCAAAAATCGATCTTAAATTTCCGGACAAAGTGATTGGAACAAATACTGTTAACAGCATGCAGGCAGGAATATTATACGGCGCACTTGATTCAATGGAAACAATGATCCGACGCATCTCGAAAGAATTGGATGATTATCCAACGGTGATTGCAACGGGCGGTTTCTCTGAAACAATGAAGAAACAATCAAAAGTGATCAACAAGCATGAACCGACACTGGTGCTTGAAGGAATCCGATTGATTGTTGAGAGAATTGAACGGAAGAATAAAAAGAAAAAATGATTTAGTATCCGCAAAACCATTTAAAACAAAAATCCCGAAGAGAATAGTCTTCGGGATTTTTGTTTTACTAAACTGCGATACTTCTTTTACTTTGATCCGAAGATCGATACCGACATTTGAGCAAATTGAACCAACTCATTAAAGAACAAACCAAAATAGAGTGTCGGAACAAGTAGTGATAGTAAAAGTATTTTTTGCGCCAACGGATATTCAAGTATCGGCGCAGCCTGATCAACTCCATCACGCAGGAACATATTGCGGATGATGCGAACGTAATAATAGAGTGAGATCACGCTGTTCAATACGCCGATCACTGCAATTCCAATCATTTTAGCATTGATGAGCGAAACAAAGATCATCCATTTCCCAATAAAACCCGCTGTCGGCGGAAGACCTGTTAACGATACAAGGAACACAGCAAGGGCAACGGTAAGGAATGGATTCCTTCTTCCAAGACCTTTATAATCATCGTTATTTTCGCTGCCGATCTTGTTTGCGATCAGCAACACAACGTAGAATGCACCGAGATTCATAAAGAGATAGACTACAAAGTAAATCATGACAGCAGAGAAACCGTCATTGCTTAACACAACCAACCCAAGAAGCATATATCCTGCTTGCGCGATGCTGGAATATGCAAGCAGTCGTTTTAGATTCTTCTGCCAGAGCGCAACAAGATTTCCCAATGTCATTGTAAGAACGGAAAGGATCATTAATGCATTTTGGATGTGGACTCCATTAATAAGTGTCCACGTTCCTGCCGGAAGATTCATCACCGAAGAATCGATGAACATCACTTTGAATGCGCGCATCATCATTGCAAATCCGGCTGCTTTGGAAGCAACAGAAAGATATGCAGTGATCGTCAGCGGAGCACCTTCATATACATCGGGTGTCCAGAAATGGAACGGAACTGCAGATATTTTATACCCAAAACCGACAAGAATAAAGATCGAAGCAATGATCAACGCCAAACCGTTTGCACTCCCCTGCACCAACACCTGATTGACACCTGAGATATCCAATGTTCCGGTCAATCCGTAGATGATCGATATTCCATACAACATAACTCCGGATGAGAATGCACCATAAAGCAAATACTTCAATGATGCTTCTGAAGAATCCTTTGCTTTGCGGGTGAATCCCGATGCAATATACGATGTCAGTGATGAAAGTTCGAGCGTCAGATACATCATAATCAGATTCGATGATCCGACCATAAACATCATACCAACACACATTGAGAGGACAAGGAAATAATATTCGCCAATCGTTTTCTGTTCGGCATTTACTTCATCCGAGAATCGTGACATCAATACAATAACGATCGTGGAAAGAACGATGACGATCTTGAAGAATGTTGCGAACGGATCAATACTTAACATTCCGCTGAATGCTGAAATATTTATTCCAAAGTTTGAAGTCAACGAATATAACGCTGCAAACAGTCCGATAAGAGAAAGGATGGTCAGCAGTTGAGAGCTTTTTCTTGAGATCAGGTGAGCGAGAAGAACAACGCATAGCGTTGTCGTAACGATCAGCTCCGGAACAATGTTCGATAGATTATTTAATATGGTTTCAAGCATAGATTTTCTTTTTTAAACTCAGACGTTATCAAACCCTCAACACTTTCACTTATCTCTTTTGATAACAAATCAAATTTTTCAATAAACGATGAATTAATTTCCAAAACTAACGGTCGAATTCATCTTCACAAAATCAACAAGCGAATTTGCAGATGTATTCATTACATCCAGCATCAAGTTCGGATAGATACCGAGAATGATCACAATAATTGCCAGCGGGATAAGCATTGCAAGTTCCCGTGAATTGATATCGGTCAAGTTGTTCCATTTTTCAGGAAGCGTTCCTAAGAACACTCTCTGTAATGTCCACAACATATAGCCTGCTGTTAACACAATTCCAAATGCGGAAGCGATCGTCAGCCATCGGAATGATTGGAACGCACCGAGGAACGAGAATGCTTCGGAGATAAATCCGCTTAGTCCCGGAAGACCGATCGCAGCAAAGAATGCAAGAACCATTACACCGGAATATTTCGGCATCTTGTTCATCAATCCGCCGAAATCATCAAGTCCGCGTGTATGTGCACGGTCGTAAATTACGCCGACTATCAAGAAGAGCATTGCAGTGATCGTTCCGTGATTGAACATTTGCAGCATACCGCCGAGCATACCTTGCGTGTTCATTGCAGCAATTCCAAGGATCACAATT
>DMPG01000349.1 GCA_003456055.1 Bacteroidota bacterium
ACCATCGCATTCGGGTCTCGCAGTTCGATCTTTGAATTATTCCGTTTTGTATTATCTATGTATGATTGGATTGGCGCAAGGAGTTCCTTCAGTGTTCCGGTTACATCAGAAGTCACCGGCTGCGCGTACAGATATTTTATTCCGGAGAACAGCGTTTGCTGAAATACTGTTTTAAATTTATCGTTCGTCAACGCCGTCTGCATTCCAAGAATTTTCATTGCACCATATATACCGAAACGCCTGCCCGTCCATGCTTCGGCAAGAGGATTTCGGTTTGGAACAAAAAGAATTTCGTTCGCCACCACAGTTGATGAATCAGCATTTCTCACACGAATTCCTTTCGGAAGAAAGAATAAGCATTGCATTCGCTTCCGTGAAGCCGGTGAGATAATAAAAATTATCGGCTTGCCGATAGAGATAATCAACATCACCATTTCTCATTCGCTCCGGCGCAGAATAGAAAACTGCAGCAGCATCCTGACCGATCATCTTCATCACGGAATCTCTTCGCTCTTTATATGTTGCCGCTGAAATGAGATCAGTATCGTATTGAAGATATTTGAGCAGCGAATCTTGTTGCGCTGAAGCGATTGTCGCAAAACAAACGGCAAGTAAAAATATTTTTCTCACTAGTTCTCCTAAAAATTGTATGGATAATATACAACGAAATTCTGAAAAGGAGAATATTGTCTGATATTTACTGGATAATTGTCAAGATTTCAACAATATCGCTAATCGGACTATTCTATCTGTTTTGCTTGGATAATTAGAGATTTCTATCTTGCTTCACTTGTTTTCCTGAGGTACTTTATGGTTGAATAATTCACGGTTCGCTGATCCGTTCAGCAAATACTAATAGGAAATATAATATGGAAAAAAAATCGATGCACCCCGAAAGCCTAATGATGTCGTACGGCTATAACCCTGAATGGTCAGAAGGCGCGATCAAATGTCCGATCTTTCAAACATCCACGTTTGTGTTCAAATCAGCGGAAGAAGGAAAAGCATTCTTTGAAGTTGCCTACGGTAAACGCGAACAACGTTCAAACGAAAAACTTGGTCTCATCTACAGCCGGTTGAACAATCCCGATCTGGAAATTTTGGAAAATCGCCTTACGCTGTGGGACGGAGCTGAAGATTGTGCGGTATTTGAAAGCGGAATGTCGGCAATCTCAACAATTTTTTTAGAATTTCTTAAACCGGGAGATTTGCTGCTGTATTCACTTCCGCTGTACGGCGGATCGGAATATTTTATTAAACATGTGCTCGATAAATTTGGGATCTCCGGCGTCTACTTTAAAACAGGCCAGACAAAAGAAGAGATCATTGAAATTGTAAAGAACACTGGGAAGGCAGACAAACTCGCGTTGATATACATCGAGACACCCGCGAACCCCACGAATGATTTAATCGACATTGAAGATTGCAAATCTGTTGCACAATATTTCTCAACGTCTGAAAAGGAAATTTTAGTAACGGTCGATAACACATATTTTGGTCCGCTCTGGCAGCATCCATTAAAATTCGGTGCCGACATTGTTCTTTATTCTGCAACAAAATATATCGGCGGACACAGCGATGTGATCGCGGGTGCAGTTCTCGGGAATAAAACTCTGATCAAACGAGTAAAAACGCTCCGCACATTCTTGGGGAACATGGCCGGACCGTGGACCGGATGGCTTCTGCTTCGAAGTCTTGAGACATTAAAAGCAAGAATGGATATGCAGGCGCGTAATGCCCGAAAAGTTTCTGAATTTTTAATCCAGCATCCGAAAATTGAAAAAGTGTACTACCTTGGATTCTTAAATGAATCGAATCCGGTGCAGTATAATATTTTTAAAAAACAATGTCTTTCGGGCGGTGCAATGATCTCGTTCGACATTAAAGGGGGTGAAGAAGAAGCATTTCACTTCCTGAACAAACTAAAATTGATCCATCTTGCTGTCAGTTTAGGAAGTACGGAAAGTCTCATCCAACATCCCGCAACCATGACACACTGTGATGTTGATGATGAAGAGAAGAAGATTCTCGGCATTAGCAGCAAACTGATCCGCCTCTCCGTCGGTGTGGAACATTATGACGATCTGATCGAGGATATTCGTCAGGCATTAGACGAAGAGGATGTGCTTAAAGGAATAGATATTTACGATCTTACATCGGCTGACGTTCAGACGGTGTAACAAAAGACCTTCTTAACAATAACTGAATAGTGTCTTTTTAATCCTGCTTTAGGGGGAGAGTATACTTATTTTTCCATTCGATAATAAAAAAATGAGATTTATTTTTTATTATTTCCGCTATTGATCGGAGAAACAATAAGTATGCACTCCGTAATATCATCAGAACTGATATAGAGATTACCGCGCGTATCGGTTTCAAGTCCAACCGGTCTTCCCCACACTTTTTTTGATACAGGGTCAATCAGAAAGCCTCGAACAAAATCGGCAACATAATTTGCCGTTGTATCATTTGCGTTTTCAAAACCAAGATAAACGATCTTGAAACCCGTTGCGGTCGATCGGTTCCATGAACCGCGCAATGCAACAAACGCACCATT
>DMPG01000275.1:0-660 GCA_003456055.1 Bacteroidota bacterium
CATCCGAACCGGATTGTTTTCCTGTACTGTCTTTTGATTCGTTCATAGCAGTTGTTCCTTTCGTAGTATGGTATCGTTGTTAAAACTGGTTTTCAAATTAATTGCGGTATAGTTTCGAATTCTTGATCATAACCTCGTTATTCCGAAAAAATTATCTTCACTATTCGTCCTTCGAAAAATGAATTGTGAACTTTTGTGTTCGCCCGGTGCATCGCCGGAAAGTATCGTTCCGGGAAGTTTGCTGAATTCGTTTGCTTTGTCAAAAAAGAAATCCACACCAAGCTTTTTTGCGAAGGAATAATAACTATTATCCGAATCGTTGGTCATCATGATTATTTTTGCACTGCTGTTTATGAGTTTGATGCACTTCAGCAGTGATAGTCCTCTTCTGTTGGAGATACTGATGTCAACAATAAAAAAATCAACGATCATTGTTGATGTAATCATCAGAGCCTCTGCAATGTCATCGGTATCGGCAACTACGGCAATCTCAGGGTACTCGCTGAACAGTTCTTTTAACTGATCACGGATCAATTTTGAATCATCAACAATCACAACATTCACGGCACACTCCTTTGGTTGTTAAGAGTAACGGCACTTTGTGAGGGAATACACAGAGGAACAATGCTTAATGTTGTGGGAGATTATCGCTTCGAATGG
>DMPG01000275.1:695-1730 GCA_003456055.1 Bacteroidota bacterium
GCGATGGGCATAATTGATGATATCGGCATTACTCTTCAAATTCAATTTTTGAAGCGCCCGCAAACGGTAATTGTTGACCGTTTTCGTGCTGAGTGATAATTCTTCGGCAATAACACCGGGTGTTTTTCCGTGAGCAAGTGATAGGAACACTGCAAATTCACGGGTTGATAATAGCTCGTGGGGAATGTGTGTCTGTTTGTGATGCAGCTGAAACTCAAGCAATTCTGCAAGAACCGGCGTGATATATTTGCCGCCCGAAGCGATCTTTCGGATCGCTTTAATAATATTGTCCGGATCGCTGTCTTTGGTCAGGTANNGCTTTCAGGGCGCGGATGCCGAAATGTTCTTCGGGATGCATGCTTAGCACCAGAATGCGGAGATCAGGGAACTCATGCTGAAGTTCATCAAGTAATTCCAGACCATGTTTTTTCGGCATGGTCATATCGAGCAGGATCACATCGCATTTTTTCTTCCGTAGGACATCGATCGCGTCCATCGCATTCGAGACATCGGCAACGATTTCGATATCGATCTCTTCTTCCAAGAGCTGCCGCAAACCGCGGCGGATAATAGCATGATCGTCTGCAATAAGTATTCGTATCATTTTTTACACCGGAATTGTTGCCGTTATTTTCGTGCCGGAATCGGGCAATCGTGTTATAGTAACTTCACCGCCAAGCGCCAATGCGCGTTCTTTCATTCCCAGTAATCCGATCGAAGTCCGGTCGTTCAGCTTCGCATTGTCGATCCCCAATCCATTGTCGGATATTTCAAGATACAAACCATCGTTGAGAACTGAAAGTTTTGTTTTGACCAATGTTGCTTCGCTATGCCTTCCAACGTTGGTAAGCGCTTCCTGAAAGATCCTGAATACTGCGGTTGAACATTGCTGCGAGATTTTTTCGATCTGCGGATCGATATCAATGATGCATTCAATGCCGGATCCTTCTTCAAATTTCTTTCCATGCCACGCCATTGCAGCTCCTAATCCTAATTCATCCAAAATACCGGGGCGCAATTCGGTGGCAATGCGCC
>DMPG01000275.1:1830-3204 GCA_003456055.1 Bacteroidota bacterium
TGTTCGTTCTTCTTCACGGATCTGTTCCATTCGAAGTGCAAGCTCTCGCAGTTGATCGCGCGATGCTACAATCTCCTCTTCAAACTTCTTCCGTTCGGTGATATCCTCTTTCACCGCAAGATAGTGTGTCGTTTCACCGCGGGCATTGACAATTAGTGAGATCGTTGCCGATTCCCAGTACAGATCTCCATTCTTTTTCCTGTTATGAAATTTTCCGTGCCACTCCTCCCCCGCTGTAAGAACCTGCCACAGTTTTTTATATTCGTCGGGTGACGTCTCTCCGGATTTTAAGATTCTCGGATTTTTTCCAATCGCTTCTTCCAGGCTATATCCGGTTATTTCAACAAACTTTTGATTTACATATTGGATAGTACCGTTGGTATCGGTAATAACAATCGATACCGGACTTTGCTCTACCGCCTGTGAAAGTTGGCGAAGTTTCTCTTCCGACTGCTTGCGTTCGGTAATATCTCGAATGATGATGCTTGTTCGCTCATTTCCATGAACGTCTTTGAAAACAGTTGACGACACTTCCCCGGGAAAGATCGTCCCATCGCTTCGGATAAAATTTAACTCTCCATTCAATTTTCCTGTCTGTATTCTCTCGTCAAGTGCAAGTTGTAAACGGGGGTCATTTGCATTTACTATTCCTGCTCTGCCAATTGTACAAATTTCTTCTCTGCTTCTACCAAACATTTTACATGCCGCCGGATTTACAGAAAATATCGTCCCATTTTGATCTGTCAAGAATATTGCTTCTCCGCTATGTTCAATCATCAATGAATACTCTGCTTCATTCTCATGAAGTGTATTCTCCGTTTGTGTTCGTCGAATCCTTTCTCGTTCTACCATTCTTAATTTTGTACGTAACGCAAAGAACAATAGTGTTGAGGTAAGAATAACGAAAAACAATCCTTTGTACGTTTGCAGTATGTTAATCGTGGCAACATCCGTTGAAAACAATGCCAGNNTAGGTAGATTACGGCGGTTTGCAGTGGAATGGAGGATGTTCTAGTTGTCATAGATATTTACCTGTTATCTCTTCCATATCAATACCAAAAATGTAAGGAATGATATTAACAACGTCAACATACACTCGTTAGATTGTTGTTTTCAAAGCAAACAGACACTAACATCCGCACCATACAAATTCTACAAGATTGATTTCTTTTTCTAAAATACCATCTGGTGCAAATTTATTGTGGAATAAAAAATCATAGGGAACTTGTATTAATTCACTATAGACGAGTTCCTGCTGCATAGCGTCTGCAATTAAGTAGGTGTTGTAAAAAAAGAGTTTTCACTCAGTCTCTCCACTTGGGAACATCCTTCTTCTGAAACTCTGGCTTAGGTAAATTCCGTTCCCAAACAGAC
>DMPG01000275.1:3210-4048 GCA_003456055.1 Bacteroidota bacterium
GCCGAACAGAGTTCGGCGATACAAGGAGCAAAGTCTTCGTCATCACAACCTTGTTACTTTCTAAGGGCCGATTAATTAATTGGGTACTTTTCCAAAAGAATTTTTGACACCCTCTCTACAAGGGCTTCCGTTTTATACGGTTTTTGAAAAAATCCTGTCGGACGGTCGGCTCCAAATGTCGACAATGTCTCTTCTTCGGTATATCCCGAGCAAAGAAGAACCTTAACATTGGTATTGATCTTCTTCAGTTCCGCAAATGCTGTCTTGCCATCCATATTAGGCATTGAATAATCCAGGATCACCATTGAGATGTTCTCATGTTCGCGGCGATACAGTTCGATTCCTTTCAACGGATCGGTTGCACCGATCACCGTAAAATGAACTTCGCGCAGAACATCTTCCAGCAGTTCAAAAACAAATGGATCGTCGTCGATGATCAATATTGTTTTCCCTTCTCCTTTCACAATCGATGCTTCTTTTTTCTTTTCAACATTGGATATCGTTGAAGTGGTGATTAACGGCAGCACGATCTCGAACATCGTTCCTTTTCCAACTTTACTCTCAATACGCAGTCCTCCCTTATGCCCTTTGATAATACCAAGTACCGCTGCAAGTCCAAGACCGCGTCCCGTAAACTTGGTNNNGCTGCCGGTATCTTTCACTTGCAGCATTGCATACCTTCCTGCTTCTAGCGGAGTGACGGTATACTTCCAATATTCTGTATGTTGTTCTGTAAGCTCAATACTGTTGGTTCGAACGGTGATGTATCCCGGATTCGGTCCCATTGCTTCGCCGGCATTGATGATAAGGTTCATGATCACTTGCTGGATCTGTCCGA
>DMPG01000045.1:0-126 GCA_003456055.1 Bacteroidota bacterium
ATTCCTCCTAGATACCTGTATAATTCATTTTCTACGGATTGATGAATTAATGGTTGTCTGTGTTTAGTACTAAATATAATATGCACGTAATTTTTTACGAGTGATTGTCCCATAAATATTACGCCC
>DMPG01000045.1:220-2505 GCA_003456055.1 Bacteroidota bacterium
AGGTTAGCCTTAGGCTAAGGTGTGTACTGCAACGTAGGTTTGACAACCATCGTGATGCCGTAGAATCTTGTGTGAACATGATTGTATATTTCATATCCCCTTCTGAAAAAAAAACACATATACTTCTTCAACGGTAAATTACTCTTTTTTCTTTCCGAACCCTTCCGGTATTTTTACGAATGCTGCAATGATAAATCCGGGAATCGTTGAGGCCATCACCCACAAAAAGAAATGCTGATAACCGATCTGATCCTGAAGCCATCCGCTGAACATTCCGGGAAGCATCATACCCAACGCCATAAATCCTGTGCAAATCGCATAGTGAGCTGTTTTATGCTCTCCTTCCGAGACCATGATCATAAAGAGCATATATGCAGTGAATCCAAATCCATATCCGAATTGTTCAATAGCAACAGCAGTTCCAATAAGATAAAAACTTTCCGGTTGGAACTGAGAAAGATAAATGAACATCGCATCCGGAAGATGAATAACACATACCATGATCCATAACCAGAATTTTAATCCGCGCTTCGCAATAACAACTCCGCCAAGAAGTCCGCCAAGCGTTAGTGCGATAACACCAACCGTACCATAGACAATACCGACTTCCTGTGTTGTCAATCCAAGTCCCCCATCGACCCTTGGATCCAAAAGAAACGGTGCTATTAATTTCACGAGCTGCGCTTCAGCAAATCGGTACAGCAATAAAAATCCGAGTATGATTCCGATATCCTTTTTCTTGAAAAATGAACCAAACGTATCAAGAAATTCTTTCAAAACATTATGATTTGAATCAGAGACAATCGGTTTATCGGAGACTGGATACGGGAGAATAAATTTATGATAAATTGCCAGAGAGAAAAACATACCGGCAAGAATAAAAAAAGTGATCGACCACGCCATCGCCAATGAACTAGCATGCGTTTCAAGATATCCTGCAAGATAAACCAACGCCCCTTGTCCCATGATCATCGCGATTCGATAGAACGTACTTCGAACACCGACGAACGCCGCCTGCTGATGCTGTTCAAGTGCAAGCATATAAAATCCATCCGCAGCGATATCATGCGTGGCAGAACTGAATGCCATCAGCCAAAAGACGGCGAGTGTTATCTGGAAAAAACTCGGGAGCGGAATGGTGAATGCAACTCCGGCAAGTGCCGCACCGATCAACATCTGCAATGTCACGATCCAAAACCGCTTGGTCCGGAACATATCCACAAACGGCGACCATAACGGTTTGATCACCCAGGGGAGATAGAGCCAGCTGGTATATAAAGCAATATCAGTGTTGGAGATTCCCATCTTCTTATACATAATAACGGAGATGCTCATCACGACAACGTACGGGATTCCTTGACCGAAATATAACGTGGGTATCCACGACCACGGATTTTTTGTTGATGTTTGCATGGTATCCTTAATTAAAAATTCGAATATCGAAATTCTAAAATCTAAACATTAAAATTGAAGTTTTGAGTTTAGAATTTAAGATTTAGAGTTTCTACAGTTAATATAATTTCTTCAACTCCGCATTCGTGAAATAATGTTTCACAATTTCTTCCGCCGTGAATCCTTCCACCGCCATCACCGCCGCACCGATCTGGCAGAAGCCAACTCCGTGACCCCATCCTGCACCGCGCAGTATGAAAGTATCGTTTTCTTTCTGAACTATAAATGCAGAACTGTAGAGATGGGACTTTGACAACCATCGGCGAATCTCCAGTTCTTTCCCAACCGTCAAACTTTTTTTTGTTGCTTCAATTTTTAACCGCGTAATTCTTCCCGAAGGACCTCGTTTTACCGGAGTTAACGAAAGGATCGTCCCAAAATCAAATCCTGATTTTTTATTGATGAGTTCAGAAAGTTCTGCGGTTGTATAGCGCACTGTCCAACGGAAAAAATCAGTCGTCTCCTGATCGAACGACGGAAGGATCTGGCGGAGAATATTGCCGTCCGTTGTATTGCAAAATGCTTCCGGAGAAGAAAGTATCCATTTCGCAGCGTCATCTTCATTGCTAATCGGCTGATACGAATGTTTTGTCGAACACGAGACCGGCATCAAATATTCAAACGGTGTCTCTCCCCATGTTGTATGGAACGGTTCGGAAATTCCTCCGCATGATTTTGAAAACCGTGCATCGCATATCTCATTATTATTGATGAGGAACATCCCGCGCGTTTGGCTGATCGCCTCGAATGCTGCGTTGGAAATATCTTTGGTGATTCCTTGATACCGCTGGCAATGATCATCGGCGCAGACATCGAAAATATCATGATCTTCC
>DMPG01000278.1 GCA_003456055.1 Bacteroidota bacterium
ATGCGGAACAGTTCCATTGATCAATGGAACCTTCACTACATTCTTTTTTGCATCATCGGTTCCTTTAGAAATCGCATCAGCAACTTCGTTCGCTTTACCGAGTCCAATGCCAACATATCCATTTCCATCACCGACGACAACGATAGCATTAAAACTAAAACGACGACCACCCTTCACAACTTTCGCTACGCGATTGATGTGAACAAGTTTGTCCTTCAGATCAAGATCACTTGTTTTAATTCGAGCCAAGATAAAACCTCACAATGATTGTATTATACATTTAGNNGTCCTGCCATTAGACGACCCGACAAGCATTTAAAATTTTAATCCACCCTCACGAGCACCGTCAGCAAAAGCTTTCACTCTGCCATGATAGAGATACCCGTTCCGATCAAATACAACAGAACTTATATTTTTTTCGATCGCTTTTTTTGCAAGAAGTTTTCCAACAAGTGAGCTTTTTGCTACTTTTGTTTTTACCGCTGCAACTTCTTCTTTTAATTCTTTAGCATTTGATGAAAGCGAAACAAGAGTTTTCCCAGATACATCATCAATGATCTGACCGTAAATTTCATTCAAACTCCGAAATACGGTAAATCGTGGGCGCTCTACTGATCCGAAAATTCTTTTGCGGACTGTTTTTTTGATTCGTAAACGTCGTTTTGTTGTGTCTTTTTTAATCATAGTATCAATTCACAAATTTATTATTTCGAACTAGCTGCTGTTTTGCCTGCTTTGCGGCGAAGAATTTCACCTTCATATTTAATGCCCTTGCCTTTATATGGCTCAGGAAGTTTGAATGAACGGATCTTTGCAGCAACAAGTCCGACAAGTTGTTTGTCAAAACCACCAATGGCAATGCTCGTTGGTGTCGGTGTCTCAATTTTCACTGTTTCGGGAGCACGGAAAATAATTGCATGAGAAAATCCAAGAGCTAATGCCAGGTTCTTCCCCTTCATTTCAGCCTTATAACCAACTCCAACCAATTCCAATTTTTTTGCGAATCCTTCGGAAACACCTTTAACCATATTTGCAATGTTTGCTCGTGTCGTTCCATGGATCGCACGATTAGAACGACTTTCCGTCTGTCGTGTAATTGTTACTTCATTCCCTTTTATCTCAATACCAACAGTCGGATGAATTTTTTCTTTCAACTCTCCGTTTTTTCCCTTCACCGTAACAACACCGTTATTTGCGGAAATTGTCACACCTGTCGGAACTGTAATAAGTTTTTTACCAATACGTGACACGGTCTAAACTCCTTTTACCAAATAAGGCAGATAACTTCTCCGCCGACATTTTCTTTGCGTGCTTGTTTATCGGACATCAAACCTTTTGATGTAGATACAATTGCAAGTCCTAATCCATTACTGACGCGAGGAAGATTTTCTACCTCGCGATAGACACGACGACCCGGTGTACTGACACGACGAGAACCTTTGATGACATTTGCACCCTCGTAATATTTCAATGCAATACGGATCACTCCTTGTTTGTCGTCAGCAACAACGTCATATTTATTGATGAGCTTATTCTCAGAGAGAATACGGGTGATTTCTTTTTTTATATTTGAAGCAGGAATCTCAACTTTTTTATGCTTCGCTAATATCGCATTGCGAAGTCGAGTTAAATAATCTGCTATCGGATCTGAATGGGCCATTGTAAAAACCTTCTATTAAATTTTACCAGCTTGCTTTCGTTACACCGGGAATCTTACCTTCGTGCGCCAATTTTCGAAACGCTAAACGTCCAAGACCGAACTTGCGCAAAAAACCGCGCGGACGACCGGTCATAAAGCAGCGATTATGCAAACGTGTCGGGTTACTGTCGCGCGGAAGCAAACGCAAGCCTTCCACATCGCCGTTTTCGATTAACTCTTTACGTTTTGCAGCATATTTTGCTACTAATTTTTCGCGTCGTTTTTGACGCGCAATTGAACTGAGTTTTGCCATACTTTTCCTTTTAGCTTACTTTTGCAACCGGTTGTTCTCGTTTCACAAACGGAACGCCGAACTGTTTCAATAATTCCATTGCTTCCATATCTGTTTTAGCTGTAGTAACAAATGTGATATCCATACCATTTATCTTTGTCACTCTATCAGCATCGATCTCAGGAAAGATAATTTGTTCTTTGATTCCAAGCGTATAATTTCCGCGGCCGTCGAATGAACGATCTGAAATTCCACGGAAGTCACGAATCTGAGGCATCGCAAGACTGATGAGACGATCAAGGAATTCATACATCATTTTACTTCGCAGTGTAACTCGCGCACCAATTGCAAGGCCTTGACGAAGCTTGAAATTCGAAATTGCTTTCTTTGCTTTTGTTACTGCAACTTTTTGACCGACGATCAATTCCAATTCTGCAATTGCTACATCGAGCAGCTTTGCATCCTGTGTTGCTTGGCCAACACCAATGTTGACAGAAATTTTTTCAAGTTTCGGCACCTGCATCACGTTCTTGTAGTTGAACTGTTTCGTCATTGCAGGAACAATATCGGTTTTATATTTCGTAGCAAGACGGGGATATGAACCAGTATCACGTACTGCCGGACCTTTTTTCTTCTCTTCCTGTTTTTTTTCTTTTGCCATTGTCGTTTCTATTTGTGTATTACGTTATTCGCGTAACACCGATTAAAAAATTAGAACATTTCACCGCTCTTCTGAGCAACGCGCATAACTTTTTTCTTACCACTGACGGAATCTTTTGTGCGGGAATATCCGATTCGGGTTTTTTCACCGGTCTTCGGATCTTTCAACATCACATTCGATGAGTGAATCGGAGCTTCTTTTTGAACAACGCCGCCCTGCGGATTGCTCTGCGAAGGTTTTGTGTGACGTTTTGCAAGATTAACGCCTTCAACAATCACTCTGTTCTTCTCAGGAATAACTTTCAACACTTTTCCTTCTTTGCCTTTGGAGTTTCCTGAGATCACGATTACAACATCATTTTTCTTTACGTGCATAACAATTCTCTTTCTGAGTTACAATACTTCGGGTGCTAGGGAAACAATTTTCATGAATTGACGTTCGCGAAGTTCGCGGGCTACCGGACCAAAGATACGGGTACCGCGCGGTT
Source organism: Bacteroidota bacterium (assembly GCA_003456055.1). Lineage (GTDB taxonomy): Bacteria > Bacteroidota > Ignavibacteria > UBA10030 > UBA8401 > UBA8401. The sequence goes on from DMPG01000278.1 coordinate 3,080, forward strand.
CATTCTGCGGATTAACAAGAACAACAGCGTTCTCATCAAAACGAATATATGATCCATCTTTCCGTCCAATTTCTTTTTTTGTGCGAACTACTACTGCACGTGAGACTTCACCTTTTTTTACGCCTGCACCGGGAATAGCAGATTTAACCGATACAACAACAAGGTCACCGACAGAAGCATAACGACGATCATGACCGCCTAGTACACGAATGCATCGTACTTTTTTTGCTCCTGAATTATCTGCAACCACTAAATTGGTTTCTTCTTGAATCATTATTTTCTCCGAACTATTCTATCGTTCTATTGTCAATGAACCGTTTATTTTGCTTTCTTGACAATTTCGACCAAGCGCCAGCGCTTTAGTTTGCTGAGCGGCCGTGTTTCCATAATTTTTACGGTATCACCAATTCCGGCTTCATTCTTCTCGTCATGCGCATAAAATTTTGTCGTGCGCTTGAAATACTTTTTATAAAGTGGATGAGCAACTTTGCGTTCAATCGCAACAACGATGCTTTTTTCCATTTGATTTTTGGTGACTTTTCCGGTTCTTGTCTTGCGATTATTTCTTGTTTCCATTAGTCTTCTCTTCTCTTACTGTGCTGCAACGGTTGATGTCTCAAGTTCACGCTCACGAATGATGGTTTTCATTCGAGCGATATCTTTACGAAGCACTGAAAATTTTGCGGAGTTCTCTACTTGACTGGTTGCTTTTTGAAATTTCATGGTTGCAATCACATCCAAATTTTCTTCGATGCGTTTTACAAGCTCTTCGTTTGTCAATTGACGTAATTCTAATGTTTTCATAGTATACTCCTTACGCTACCAAATCTATTCGTGAAACAAACTTCGTTTTGATCGGAAGTTTGTGTGTTGCAAGCTTCAACGCTTCCTGTGCAACTTCTTTTTTAACGCCGCCAACTTCAAACATGATGCAGCCTGGTTTAACAACTGCAACCCAAAATTCCGGTGCTCCTTTTCCGCTTCCCATTCGAGTTTCAGCCGGTTTTTTTGTGACAGGTTTACGCGCAGCAGCGGCTGGCGCGGCGCCATGGTCGGCGGCTGCGTCTGACGCGTGTNNGAGCCGATATCCAAGCCGGTTCCATCGCTTTCAAACCGTAATCACCAAACGCTATTGTTGCACCACGAGTTGCAACACCGCTCATCCGTCCGCGTTGCGCTTTCCTAAATTTTACTCTTTTTGGCATTAACA
>DMPG01000289.1 GCA_003456055.1 Bacteroidota bacterium
AATATCCGGATCGTGCGGATGCGCATCAAGCGGATCTGTAATAAAAATCACTGCGTGAACTTTTTTGTTGGCAACTTGCGCCGCAATCTCTGCATCTCCCCCCATCGGACCGGACAAATAACATTTCACTTTTAATCCGAGTTTTTCCTTCAACAATTTTCCAGTGGTCCGGGTTGCGATTAATCTGCATTTTGCAAGATCTTTTCTGTTNNAATTGAAGAATGTCAGCTTTTTTACCATCGTGTGCTATTAATGCTATTGTTTTCACTTTTTTCATAGATTAGTTTAACCTTGAGTAAGTTCATTACCTCGCGAAAGTTATAAGAGAACTTTTGTCAAACCTTCGCAAGGTTTTAATACGTAAAGTTTGATACAGCTATTCCAAATACAACAATACTCTTTTTCTCTGTTTCATAAACTCTTTCAATTCATCTTTCCACGTTGATTCAATTTCATTGATACTCATTCCCTGAAGAATCATTTCACGTATCACTGGTGTTCCTGCCAAACGATCGAATCCTCGTTCNNCTTTATATAACGTATGAATTTCTGAAACAACGGCAAGTCCGATCTTCACGGAGTTGATTATATTTCTGTTAATAATTTTTACATATACTCCGCCACACAATTGGTCTTTGTATTTTGGATTTGAAGCAACATTCGGAATTTCATGTGGAATGAATTCAACCGCTTCAAATTTTACTCCGGATAATCGTACATCATTCAATTTTTTTGCCAGCTCTTTCCCATTGATCCACGGTGCTCCAATGTATTCGAACGGTTTTTCTGTTCCGCGTCCTTCAGAAACATTGATCCCTTCGATCAAACACATTCCGGGATAGACCGTTGCGGTTTGAAGAGATTTCATATTCGGAGATGGACTAATCCATTTCAGTTTTGTTTCGTCGTACCATTGTTTTCGTTTCCAATTTTCCATTTTAACAACAGAAAGTTTTGCCGGTTTACGATCTTTCAACCAACCGGACGTATTTGCCATAACGGCAAGTTCACCAACTGTCATTCCATGCATCGTCGGTATCGGAACCCAGCCTACAAATGTTTTCAATGAATCGACACGGATCGGACCTCCAACATTTACACCGGTAATTGGGTTTGGTCTGTCTAAGACAATAAAATGGATATTGTTCTCCGTTGCCGCTTCCATACAAATAAACATTGTGCTGATATATGTATAGAACCGCGCACCAACATCCTGAATGTCATAGATCAAAACATCAACATCCTTTAACATTTCAGGAGTTGGTTTGTTTATTTTTCCATAGAGTGAAATAATCGGAACACCGGTCTTTTCATCAGTGGTATCGTGGATTGTTCTTCCATCAGGAGCATCACCACGAACTCCATGCTCAGGACCAAACAATACTACAAGTTTTGTGTCACTAAACTCACTTAAAGCATCTGCGAGATGTTTTCCATTGGAAAGAACTGCGGTATGATTTGTTATCAAACCAATACGTTTCCCTTTGATCAATTCAGTTCTGCTTTCAAACAATATATCCGCACCAACTTTTATTTTCTTAGCTGGCTTGGCATCAAGTAATGAGATACAAAGCAACAGGAATAATATTTTTTTCATAATAGTTTCTCCAATTAAACTTGTTTAGATAACCTTGCGAAGGATACGAAACAATTCTTGTAAAACCTTCGCAAGGTTTATATAATTACAATTTTGACCTGACCAATCCCCACGCCGCAATTGTCATTCCATCCCAAATAGTGTTTGAATGGATANNATTTCAAACTCTTCTGTCGAATCCGGGATCGATTTTGATTGAACAAGAGCTTTTGCTATAAATACTTTGCATATCTCATTGGTAACACCGTTGTATGGATTAAATTCCGCAGCATTTCTCAAATCATTTGAACGAAACCCAGTTTCTTCTTCCAGTTCAATATGCGCCATCTCTTCATATGATTTTCCATCTTTCACTCCGCCGCAGGGTAGCTCAATACTTTCTTTATCGCAAAGATATCGGTACTGATTCACAAGANNAATAATTTTACCTTCATCGGTAATAGGGATGATCATACTTGCACCATTCGTATGAACGTAATGGTATTCTCCTGTTATTCCTCCAGGAATTTGGAATTCATCTTGTTTATGTGTCCACCATGGATTCTTAATGACTATTTTTGAAGAGAGTTGTTTCCACCGTTTTAGCATTTGACCTCTATAAATAAAAACGGTCGGCAATAAACCGACCGTCCGATATTTTGTTATCTATACATGTGTTGTATTAGACTAGATCACTTTCAGCAAAGAAAAATGCCACTTCGATTTTTCCATTCTCAACTGAATCAGAACCGTGAACAATGTTCTCGCCTTTACTGTCAGCATATAGTTTTCGCACAGTTCCTTCTGCAGCATCTTTCGGATCAGTTGCACCGATCAATGTGCGGTAATCAGCAATAGCGTTTTCTTTTTCCAATGCAACAGGAACAACAGGTCCCGACGTCATAAATTCAACAAGAGACGGATAGAACGGACGTTCTTTATGAACAGCATAGAACGCGCCTGCTTGCTCTTTCGTCAATCGAACTTGTTTGAATCCGAGAACTTTGAACCCGGCTTTTTGAATGTGGGATAGTACTGCGCCTTGTAATCCTTTGCGAACGCAATCCGGTTTCATGATACAAAGTGTTCTTTCTACAGCCATTTGTTTCTCCTTAGTTTTGAAAGAAGTGACCGTCATCTTAAAGGTGACGGTCACTTTCGTTGATATTATTTTTTCTTCTTTTTGGTGGTTTTCTTTTTAACAATCGTTTTTATCTTTGCAGTTTTCTTCTTCGTCTTAATCGTATAACTTGCTTTATATTTTTTTGCCAGTGCCATCTTCATTGTTTCACCCATCGTAGCAGGTGATTCACAAACAAAAATTCCGGCATTTTTCATTGCTTTCNNAATGATCGCACCGGCATGTCCCATTCTTCTGCCAGGAGGTGCGGTTCTTCCTGCGATAAAACCAACAACAGGTTTGGAAACATATTTTTTGATGTATGCAGCAGCTTCTTCTTCCGCACTTCCGCCAATCTCACCGATCATGATAATTCCATCGGTCTTGTCATCCTCGTTGAATAATTTTATCGCGTCAATGAATCGTGTACCGATGATCGGATCACCACCGATACCGATACAAGTCGATTGACCAATCCCGCGTTCAGTCAGCTGCCAAACAGATTCGTATGTCAATGTTCCACTTCGAGAGATAACTCCGACACGTCCCGGTTTGTGAATGAACGCCGGCATGATTCCAACTTTTGCTTCACCTGGTGTGATAATGCCCGGACAATTCGGACCGATCAGGCGAACTCCTTTTTTGGTGATATACTCGTATGCATTAACCATATCTTTTACAGGAATTCCTTCAGTGATACACACGATCAGACTCACGCCGCCGTCAGCAGCTTCCATAATTGCATCTGCGGCAAACGCTGCGGGAACATAAATAATGGAAGTGTTCGCACCTTCTTCTTTCACTGCATCGGCAACCGTGTTGAATACTTTTACTTCACGATTGAATTGATCTTTTTCATTTCCTTTGTATCGTGAACCACCTTTTCCCGGAGTGACACCGGCAACAACATTGGTTCCGTATGCAAGCATTTGTGATGTATGGAAAGTTCCTTCACCGCCGGTAATGCCTTGCACAACCAGTCGAGTCTTTTTGTTGACGAGAATACTCATAAAATTTTCACAGTTTAGATTTGAATGGAATTAATTATTATTTTCTAAAAAATCTCCGACCTTCAATATCGTCGCTTCATCAAATTGTTTACCAAGTAACTGAACGCCGATCGGTAATCCTTGAGCATCAACTCCTGCAGGAACGCTGATCCCCGGAATTCCCGCAAGATTTGCAGACACAGTATAAATATCATTCAGGTACATTTGTAACGGATCGTCCATTTTTTCTCCGAGTTCAAATGCTGTCGTTGGAGAAATTGGTGTAAGGATACAATCAACGTTCTTAAATGCATCATTAAAATCATTTTGAATCAATCTTCGCACTTGCTGAGCCTTACGGTAATATGCATCATAATATCCGGAAGATAATACGTATGTGCCGAGCATTATTCTGCGTTTCACTTCATCGCCAAATCCTTCACTCCGCGATTTAGTATACATGCTATTAAGATCGGAAACTTTGGAAGAACGGAATCCATACCTCGCACCATCATACCGGGCAAGATTTGATGAAGCCTCGGCAGTTGCAAGAATGTAATAGGTCGAAATCGTGTATTCAGCATTCGGGAGAGATACTTCTACAATCTCTGCTCCTCCCCTTTTCAACTGGTCGATCTTTTTATCAATTGCAGAACGAATTTCTTTATTCAATATATCGGAAAAATATTCTTTCGGTAAACCGATCTTCATTCCTTTTACATTTCGGTCCAATGCTGATAAATAATCAGGCACAGGAACATCTGCAGATGTAGAATCATCATCGTCTTTTCCTGCGATCACTTGCAACACTCGTGCTGCATCGCGAACAGAATTTGCAAAGGGACCAATTTGATCGAAGGAAGACGCAAAAGCAACAAGTCCATATCGTGAAACTCTGCCGTAGGTTGGTTTCAATCCAACAATCCCGCACAATCCTGCCGGCTGACGGATAGAACCGCCCGTATCAGTCCCAAGAGATGTCGTTGCCATTCCGGCTGCAACCGCAACGCACGAACCGCTGCTGGAACCGCCGGGTACTCGAGTTTCATCAATTGGATGTTTCGTTGCGCCGAATGCCGAATTTTCACCGGAAGAACCCATTGCGAATTCATCCATATTTGTTTTACCAATCACCACAACATCTGCTTCACGAAGTTTCTTTATCACAGTAGCATCATACACCGATTCAAAATGCTCAAGCATTTTTGAACCACAGGTAGTAACGGTACTCTTCATGGCAAGCACATCTTTTATAGCAATGACCATCCCAGCAAGAGAACCTGCAGTTCCTTTTTTGATCTTACCATCAACTTCTTTAGCGCGAAGCAACGATTCTTTTTCAAAAACAGAAAGAAATGCGTTAAGGTTTTTTCGTTTGTTGATAACGGAAAGATGTGCAGCTACTCGTTCTTCAACAGTTTCTTCGTGTTGGAACAAGCGGTTGCGATAGGTATCGTATGATTCTTGAATATTCAAAATAAATTATAAAAGACAATCTCAGAAATTACTGAAATCAACACCATGATTAATCCGTGAGATATTATTTCTTCTCTTCAGTTTTTTTGTCGGTGTCTTCTTTGGTCAATTCACTTTGAACTTCATTCATTCCTTTCTTGAATTCATTCACTCCTTTACCAAGTCCACGCATGAATTCAGGAATTTTCTTTGCCCCAAATAACACTAAGATTGCTACAACGATCATAATTGTTTCAGGTGCGCCAAGACCAAACATAACTACCTCCCTTTTACACAGTTTGTAGAACAAAACTATTAATAATTGATTCGAAGATCTTTTTGCCGTCGGATGAACCAAGTTCCGATTCGCAGGCACGTTCTGGATGCGGCATCATTCCCATCACGTTCTTATTCGTATTCATGATCCCGGCGATATTATTGACGGAACCATTTGGATTTGATTCATCGGAAATTTTTCCATACTCGTCACTATAGCGAAATAATATCTGCTGGTTCTCTTCCAATGAACGGATAATATCCGGTTCGGCAAAATAATTTCCGTCACCGTGTGCGATTGGAATACTAATAATGTCACCTGTTTGGTGCTTTGACGTAAACCGTGAGTCATTATGTTCCACACGAACGGAAACATGTTTACACGCAAACAATAATGAAGCATTCCGCATTAAGACACCAGGAAGCAATCCTGATTCGCACAACACTTGGAATCCATTGCAAATACCAATCACCACTCCGCCGTTATTTGCAAAATTGATCACTTCATTCATGATCGGTGAAAATCGTGCAATGGCTCCCGTTCGCAAATAATCTCCATAAGAAAATCCGCCGGGAAGGATGATCACATCCGAATTTTTAAGATCAGTATCTTTGTGCCATAAAAATTCCGCATCCTGATGAAGCACATGTTTTGCAGCATGATATGCATCGTGATCGCAATTCGATCCAGGAAATACAACCACTCCAAATTTTACTTTTGAAATGCTCATATTTTTTTCACCGTAAACGAAAAATCTTCCATCACCGTATTGGCAAGAAGTTTCCTGCACGCTTCTTCAGTGATACGTTTGGCTTCATCTTCCGTTGAGGCTTCAACATTCATGTGAATTGATTTTCCGATGCGGACATTGCTCACTGCGTTTAATCCGAGCGTATGAATGCCGAGTTCAACAGCTTTTCCTTGAACATCAAGGATCGAAGGACGGAGCGATATGGTTATAGTTGAAAGATACATTGTTGAAAATTAAATGAATGAATATTTTAGAGATCGTAACTCGGTACATCCTCAATTTCGGTCTCAATTTTTTCTTCGTGTTTCACTAATCCAATCATGTGACGCAGAATTCCAAAAACGATAAAAACAGAGAACACATAAAAAGCCCATTCTCCTTTTGTAAACACAACGATCAATACTGCAAAAAAATATGACGAAAAACGGATCGGATGTTTTGCAATTTCTTTTTTGGAAAGTTTCGGCAGCGTATCATATTTAATGGTGCTTACCATTAACAATGATAATGCAATAACAATGTACGGCAATACCGTTCCAGAAAATCCTTCAAATTTATTGCCGTCGATGGAAAAAGTTAACACATAAAAAACTATTGCAATAGCACTCGATGGAATTGGAAGTCCCCGAAAATATTCTTTGTCAAATCCAACCAGCTGTACATTAAATCGTGCAAGACGGATTCCTCCGAGTATAACGAGAAGCGAACTGATGATGAGTCCCACGGTACCGAGCTGAAACAGATGTAATTTGTATACGAGGAAAGCAGGAGCAGCGCCGAAGGAAACAACATCCGATAATGAATCAATTTCAACACCAAACCGGCTGGTTGATTGTGTCAGCCGCGCCATGACACCATCAAGAGAATCAAACACCCCTGCCAATAGAATAAAATATCCTGCTTCAATAAATTTTCCTTCACTCACCTGAACGATCGAAAGAAAACCGCAGAACATATTTAATACGGTGAACAAGGTCGGCACGACCGCCCGAGTGATCATCATTGTATCACCGCCACAACTGTTTCACCGGCAACCGTTTTTTGATTCATCGTCACTTTGATCTCTGCATTTTTAGGAACGTAAATATCAACGCGTGAGCCGAATTTGATCATCCCAAATCGTTTCCCTGCCAC
>DMPG01000012.1 GCA_003456055.1 Bacteroidota bacterium
TTGAATCAATAGTATCATCAATCGTTAATCAAGTGGTAAAAACATTTAACGCAACCTTACGAAGTATTTAATGGTGGACCAAAACATTGAACAAGATTCATCCGATGCTCTTCACAGCGTTGAAAACGCTCTAGCTTCATTATGGGAAAAAGCAAGAGAAGCATCTTTGCTTATTTCGACGTTGCGTGAAGAAAAAAAACGATTGGCAAATAAGATCGAAGAACTAGAAGAAGATCTTAAACAATCGAAGAACGATTCATTTCTTCAACAAGCTCAAATCGAAAAATTAAAAGAAATTGCTGCTGCTGAAAATGGTCAAAAAAACGAAACTATTGCTCTTAATGAAAACGACAAAAGGATAATGCAACAAAAATTACGGAATGTTATTTCAAAATTAGATCAATATTTAAAACCCTGATAAGTAAGTTTTCTATCGGCTGACAGAAACTCACTTTACCTTTATGACAATGGACAGAAAAAGCGTACGTGTAAAAATATTCGGCTCAGAATATCCTCTTCGCGGAGAAAGTGAAGAATTTACCAAAAAGGTTGCAAATCATGTGGATGCGATGATCACGAGTGTCCATGATAAGATTCCTGAGCAACCGCCGCTGACAATTTCTGTCCTCGCTGCGCTGAACATTACTGAGGATCTTTATAAAGAAAAAGATAAAAGTACACATCTTGTTTCATCGTTAGAATATGAAATATCGAAAATTACTAACTATCTTGATACGAGTATCAACAGCACAGAATCATAACATAAAGGATTAAAAAAGAGTCTAATATTATCCGCACTGTCAGCCACAGACAACATAAATAAAGAACCTATAGTTTTATTTATAGGGAGCTTAGCTCACAAGCGTAATATTACAGGCCTCAATCAGACTATCGTTTGATTTTTGCAATAAGCCTTCGGGTTTTTCACTTAACGTGAAATAGCAGACAGTGGAAGTAAGAAACGATTTGGCGGCACCCATCGTGTATAAGAAAGAGGGTTCTTTCTACACTTGTCTGAGGTTGTTGTGCGGGTTTTTTATTTTAAATGGAGTACATAATGGATATTCAACAATTAATAATTGCAATTATCATTTCTGGTGGTTCTTTTTTTGCTGGTTGGTTTATCAATAGTAAAATTGGAAAGAACAAAGTTGCTTCTGCAGAAGAACAGGCTAAGAAAATCCTTTCTGATGCTGAACGAGATACTGCTGCCATTCAAAAAGAAAAAATGCTTGAAGTAAAGGATGAATGGTATAAAAAGAAACATGAATTTGAGAATGAAGCCAATCAGAAGCGGAATAAGCTCCAAACCTATGAGAAACAGTTAGATACAAGGGAAGAAAATATCGACCGGAAGGTTGATTTTTTAAACAAAAAGGAGAAAGATGTTAATTCACTTCAAAAAATAAATGACCTTAAATCAACTGAATTAACTCAAAAACTGATTGAAATAGACAAATTAATTGCGGATGAGAACATCCGTCTAGAGCGTGCATCAGGAATGTCACGAGATGAAGCGCGGAAATTACTTCTGGATAATCTTGTTGATTCAGTAAAAACTGAGGCTTCTCAAACCTTAAAAGATATCAGAGATAAGGTAAAAGAAGAAGCAAAACGTGAAGCGCAAAAGATCATTGTTCAAGCAATTCAGCGTTCGGCGGCAGATCATGCAGTTGAGACTACCGTTAGTGTACTTCAAATACAAAGCGATGAAATGAAAGGAAGGATTATCGGCAGAGAAGGAAGAAATATTCGCGCGTTTGAAGCTGCCACCGGTGTAGATGTTATTGTAGATGATACGCCGGAAGCTGTTATCCTATCAGGGTTTGATGCGTTCCGTAGAGAAGTTGCACGAGTATCATTGGAACGACTGATTGCTGACGGAAGGATCCATCCTGCGAGAATTGAGGAGGTCGTCGCAAAAGTAAAAGCGGAATTGGAGGAGGAAATTATTCGAGTTGGTGAAAATACTCTGCTTGAAGTTGGACTTCCCGGCGCACACAATGAGATTATTAAGCACATAGGAAAAATGAAATACCGCACAAGTTACGGTCAGAATCTTTTGCAGCATAGTATTGAAGTAGCATATCTGTGTGGTGTTATGGCTGCCGAATTAGGAATAGATATCAATCTTGCAAAAAGAGCTGGATTATTACACGATATTGGAAAAACAGCAGATCGAAGTGTGGAAGGACCGCATGCTATAATTGGACTTGAGATGACAAGAAAATACAATGAGAATGCAATCATTGTCAATGCTGTTGGTGCTCATCATGATGATATTCCTATGGAGCATCCAATTGCTGCATTGGTTCAAGCGGCTGACTCAATTAGCGGAGCGAGACCTGGAGCAAGAAGGGAATCCGTTGAAGGATACGCTAAACGATTAGAGAAACTGGAAGAGATTGCAAAATCTTTTAAGGGAGTATCAGCAACGTATGCGATTCAAGCAGGTCGAGAGATACGAGTTATTGTTGAGCATGACAAGATTGATGATGCCCAAGCGGATCAATTGGCACATGATATTGCCCGAAAAATCCAACAAGAGATGGAATATCCCGGACAAATAAAAGTTGTCGTCATTCGAGAAGTGCGATCTGTTTCATTTGCTAAATAATCTAACATTATGATTTTTATTGGTGTTACAGGCGGCATTGGCAGTGGAAAATCGACTGTATGTTCATTGTTTGAAAAAAAAGGAATCCTTATTTTCTTTGCCGATATTGTTGCCAAAGAAATTATCGATTCTGACTCGACCGTTCTTCAAGAAATTGTTCAGTTGTTTGGAAATCGTGTCTTAGATTCTTCAAACAAATTGGATAGAAAAATATTATCAGAGATTGTCTTTAATGACGAAGAATTGTTAGTTTCGCTAAACGAAATTGTCCATCCCAGAGTGTTTGAGGCTTTTGAGCAGTGGAAAATGAGTTTGTCGGAAAGTAATGTTTATGTGTTAGTTGAATCTGCATTGCTATTTCAGTCAGGGATGTTCGAATTGGTGGATTATGCTTTAGCTGTTCTTGCAGATGAAGATATTCGAATAAAGAGGGTCGCTCTTCGAAATTCAGTGAGTGAAGAACAGGTAAAGATCAGGATGAAACGTCAAATTTCTACAGAAGAACTTCTGGAACTTTCCGATTTTCAAATTCAAAACAACGGTACAGTGAACGATCTTCAAACCAAAATTAATTTTTTCCATACGTTATTTTCCACATTAACCTCTCCTAAAGAATTACAATGACTCCCAAAGAAAAAGAATCTGATTTTTTTTTCCATACGTATAAGCGATTACCTCTAGAAGTTGAACGAGGAGAAGGGTGTTATCTCTATACGACTGATGGGAAAAAATATCTTGATATGTTCTCAGGGCTGGCTGTAAATGCGCTTGGGTATGCACATCCTGCGATCATAAAAGCTGTTGATGATCAGGTCCGAAAATATACTCATTTATCCAACTTCTTTATTCAAGAACCTCAGTTGCAATTGGCTGAACGGTTGCTGTCACTCTCTGGATTCGATAAAATATTTTTTTCTAACAGTGGTACTGAGGCGATTGAAGGAACTATAAAACTCGTTCGAAAATGGGGGAAGCAAAGCGGGAAAAAGATCATTTTTGGAATGAGCAATGGTTTTAGCGGACGCACGATGGGTGCATTGTCGTTAATGGACAAAGAAAAATACCGTGAAGGATATGAACCATTTTTACCGAATTTTGGGACGATCGATTTCAACAATACTTCCGATCTCAATTCAAAAGTGAATGACCAAACTGTCGCTATTTTTTTGGAATTCATCCAAGGAGAAGGCGGAATAGTAGGTGCGACGCAAGATTTTGTCGATTCGCTGAAATCGCTGCGCGAGCAGTTCGGCTTTCTAATTGTTGCTGATGAGATTCAATCTGGAATAGGACGAACGGGAAAACTATTTGGTTTTCAACATTTTGATATTGTTCCCGATATTATTACTGTTGCGAAACCAATTGGCGGTGGACTTCCATTAGGTGCAATTATTGGTTCGAAAAAAATTGCCAATGTTTGGACGTATGGTGTACATGGAACGACGTTTGGAGGTAATCCTGTCTCTTGTGCAGCCGGTGTAGCGACAATTGACACAGTTATGACAGATCCGTTTCTAAAAAATGTTAGCGAATCCGCAGAATATTTCAAATCAAAACTTATAAATTTAAAATTGAAATATCCTATCATCAAAGAAGTTCGTATCTATGGATATATGATTGGTATAGAATTGAAAATTGAAAGTACCGTAATAGTTGAACAAATGTTACAGAAAGGAGTGTTGGTCAATTCAACTGCAAATACGGTTATTAGAATTCTTCCGCCACTCATTGCTGGCATAAGAGAATTTGATACGTTGCTTGAAATTTTAGAGAATGTATTATCAATTCAAAACTAAAGTTTAAGGATTTGTAAAAAATTAATGTTGTTATTTGAAGTGCAGATAAACTATCACCGGTAGTGTGTTCACAAAGGAATTGACATATATCACAAATGGTGTTGCATCAAATATATTTATTTTTAATATTGGGTTCATTCTAAAGTAAAATTGGCAATTAATTCACTTACATTATTTTCAATAATAGGAGGATTTCATGTTCGGGAAAAAATATTTTACAATTGCATTTTCGATCTTACTCGCAAGTATGATGTTCTTTATGCTTAGTTGTGATAAAACATCATCACCTACAGGTGGAACCTCAACAGTAGATGCAGCCCTTGTCGGAGTATGGTTTGATACATCGGATTCAACCGGTTCTGAAATTAAATCAGACGGCACTTTGATTCCTCTTGAATTAGGTCCGAACAATTTTCTTGTAGCTGTAAATATTGGAACTGAATCATTAACTCTTACAGCTTCTGGCGGCAATTATACATTTACCAGAAAAACAAAAGTCGAAGGTACAACCCGTGACACAACAATTATAATAAAAGGTACATACACGGTTACGTCAACAACATTANNCCCTCACAAAATCTGCTTATAATGTAAATGTATTTACTTATACTGGTGGCGGTGGCAGCGGTTTAACTGCAACACCAACATCTATCTCTGTTGTTGCTGGGTCTAACGCATCATCAACAATTAGCGGTGGAACTGCTCCATACTCTATACAAACATCTCCAAGCTCATCGGTTGCAACAGCAGCAATTAGCGGCACTATGCTTACCGTTACAGGAGTGGCTGCGGGTTCGACCAGTGTTGTTGTTAAAGATAACGGATCTCCTGCCAAAACCGTTACCATTCCAATAACTGTCACAACCTCAGGAGGAGGTGGAGGTGGTTTTACAACTGCAGGAACCGTATCGTTTTCGTCTAATAAAGGAAATTTCACAGCAAGTGGCATTTACAATGGAGATGCGACAACAGGATCTGGGGCAGGCGCAATGACGATGAGCTCAGGGGGATCTTATATTATGCAAGTTACTGGCTACCGTGTAAATTCAGCCACGAGTATTGATATTGCTATTCTTCAATTTATGGACACATCTCCAATTGCTAGCGGATCATATAATTATCCGCCAACATCGGGCACAAAAACTGTTATTGTAAGCTATGCACCTGCTGTTAATCCAAACGATACCAATGAAAATATTTATCTATTAACATCAACTACTGCAAATATTTCAGCTTTCAGTTCAAGTAATACACAAGGTACATTTAGCGGAAATGGTATGTACTATTCGAACGGAACAGTGGTTCCTACCAATACAATTGCTATAACAGGCGGTACATTTAACGTCCCGGTTATACCTCTTATTGCTTTAAATGTTTTACAACAACCAATTGATAAAAAAATTGAAAAGATTATCAAGAGGATTATGAGTTCCCGATAACACGCTTTAATNNACGATTTAATTGCTTTGTTTGACATTAGTGTTCATTGATGTTTATTGATCTCTGAATATAGTATTTTCAATGGCATGTCAAAAATATTATATTTCTTCTTGACAATTGAGCAAAGCCCTTATATATTTGCAATACCTTTAAAACAAATAATTCACTAATCCTCAATAAGTAATAAAGGAGTAACAAAATGAAAAAAGTTCTAGCAGTAGTTTTGGCAGTAATTATGCTCTCGAGTTTTATGATCGCTCAAGATGTACAACCAGCTGTTAAAGCTGGATCCAAATCTCTTAATTTCACATTTGGTGGATTAGGTGCATTTGGCCTCAACGGAACAGGTCCTGCTGGTGGTCTTGGTATTTCATATTTTCTGTCAAGTGATGCTGCAGTTCGTCTCGGATTACAAATAAGAAGCATCAGTAGCACAATTCCTGCTAATCCAGGAACAGGACAAACAGGTACAGATGGCAGTCAGTCAACTTTTACATTAGGAGTTGGAGCTGATTATTTAATGTATATGATGGGTGCAACTTCACGTGTTCGCCCGTATGTGGGAGCTGGATTCTCATTCTCCATGATTTCAGACACAAGAAAAAATGCAGTGATTGCTCCTGCAATTCAAGTTGAACAAAAAGGTACTGGCGCAGGATTAAATTTGGGCTTAATGGGTATTGCTGGGGCGGAATTTTTCCTATATCCCGAAATGAGTTTATCAGCTGAATATACATTGAGTCTTTTTAACATGAATTCTCCTGCTGATTTAGTTTCAACATCTGGTTCTACCAGTGTTACCACAAAACAGACTAGTACAACAACTATTCTTGGATTTGGTGCAGCTGGTGCAACCATGCATATTTATTTCTAACCTTATAAAGTTTAGAATAATAGAAGGCATCTTGAATAAAATCAAGATGCCTTTTTTATTTTAGTTTTTTGTATATTCAAATATGAAAATTCAATCTGATTTTTTGGTTATTGGCAGCGGCATTGCTGGTCTTTCGTTCGCATTAAAAATTGCAGAATTAGGGACAGTTTCTATTGTCACTAAAAAAGAGCAGGCAGAATCAAACACCAACCTGGCACAAGGCGGAATTGCAGCAGTCGTATCGTCTGTAGATGCGTTTGAACATCATATTAATGATACAATGAAAGCAGGTGCTTATCTTTGTCACAGGGATATTGTTGAATTGGTAGTAAAAGAAGGACCGGAGCGAATTAAAGAATTAATTGATGTTGGAGTCCAATTTACTAAAAGTGCTGGAGGATTAGACCTTGGAAAAGAAGGGGGACATTCTTACCACCGCATTGTCCACGCTGCTGACTTAACTGGAAAAGAAATTGAACGAGCACTTCTTGCAAGAATTTCTGCACATCCAAATATAAAAATTTACGAAAATCATATTTCTATCGATCTCATTACGGAGCATCATCTATTTGGTGCCGGAAAGCAGTCACATGATTCAATTCATTGCTGGGGAGCATATGTTCTTGACGTAGAAAAGAATGTGGTTAAAACCTTTCTTGCTTCAACAACATTATTAGCCACGGGCGGTGCAGGGCAAGTATATCTTCATACAACAAACCCTCCAATCGCAACGGGTGATGGTGTTGCCATGGCATATAGAGCAGGTGCTAGAATTGCAAATATGGAGTTCATTCAATTTCATCCAACAACATTATACAACTCCGGCTCTCCATCATTTTTAATCTCGGAAGCGGTCAGAGGCTTCGGCGCGATTCTTCGTAACAAACACGGCGAAGATTTTATGAAAAAATATGATCCGCAAGGTTCGCTTGCTCCGCGTGATATTGTTGCCCGTGCAATTGATACAGAACTAAAACGAAGTGGAGATGAATGTGTTTATCTCGACTTAAAACACTTGAATGCTGAAGCGATAAAGAACCATTTCCCAAATATTTACGAGCGTTGTCTAAAATTTGGAATAGATATCACTGTTGACCTCGTACCGGTTGTTCCTGCAGCACATTATTCTTGTGGTGGTGTTATTACTGATGAGAATGGATCAACCTCTATCAATGGATTATTTGCGGTTGGTGAGGTGAGTATGACAGGCCTTCATGGAGCGAACAGATTGGCAAGCAATTCTCTGCTGGAGGCAGTTGTATTTTCACATCGAGCAGTCGAATCAATCAAGCGAAATAGAAGCAACAGAAACGAGATTACAAATACAATTCCTGACTGGGATGATAGTGGAACAATAAATAGTGAAGAGTGGATTCTTGTTTCGCACAATCGAAAAGAAATTCAACAATTAATGTGGGATTATGTCGGAATTGTCCGTTCAAATCATCGCCTCGAACGATCTCAACGAAGAATAAAATTGATCTTAGAGGAAGTAAAAGATTTCTATAAACGGACAAAAGTGACTGAAGAACTTATAGAGTTACGCAATCTTTCCTGCGTTGCAGATCTAATTATTAGTTCAGCTCTTGCAAGAAAAGAGAGCAGAGGTCTTCATTACACTACAGATTATCAATCTGTGGATAATATTAACTACTTAAAAGATACGATCTTAAATTAAATGAAATCAAAGAATTATAAGCGATTTATAAAAGATAAACCAAGAACTGCTTGTGGTATCTTCGGAATATTCGATCATCCACAGGCATCAGTGATAACATATTACGGATTGCATTCATTGCAACATCGTGGACAAGAGGCAAGTGGAATTGTTTCTTGCGAATATCGGGAGGATAAAAAGCGATTTCATTTTAATCTCTTAAAAGGGATGGGATTGGTTACCGATGTTTTTAAGGATTACAATTCACTCAAAGATCTTTTGAAGGGTCGTTCTGCGATTGGTCATAACCGCTATTCTACAACAGGATCGGCAAATAATGAGAAAAATATACAGCCGTTAATTGTTAATTATCGAAATGGCAATCTCGGTGTTGCTCATAACGGTAATTTGACCAATTTTAGAACAATACGGAAACAGTTACAGGATGAAGGAACAATTTTTCAAACCACATCAGATACAGAGCTTTTGCTTCATTTAATTGCACGGAGCAAACAGAAAAATCAGATTGATCAGATTAAAGAAGCGATTGACAAAGTTGAAGGTGCATATTCCCTTGTGATTCTGACCGATTCAATGTTGGTTGCAGCTCGCGATCCATACGGATTTAGACCATTAGCGTTAGGTGAGAAGGATGGATGCTATGTTGTTGCATCTGAAACTTGTGCATTCGACATCATTGATGCTAAGTATATTCGGGACATCGAACCAGGTGAAATTCTAGTCATTGATAAACGAGTAGATTCAAAAGAACAATTGACATCCCTGCGAGTTGAAAAGAAGATTCCAGAATCGCATCATTGTATTTTTGAATATATTTATTTTTCACGACCTGACAGCTTTATTTTTGGTGAAAGTGTTGATAAAGTCCGCAGAAAACTTGGTAAATCTCTTGCCCAAGAGTCCCCGGTACATCCCGATTCTGAAGAAAAAACCATCGTCATCAGTGTTCCGGACTCCAGTAATACTTCAGCATTAGGATTTGTGACTGAATCAATCAAACAAGGTATCAACACCAAGTTAGAACTTGGTCTTATTCGAAACCATTATGTTGGGAGAACATTCATCCAGCCGGAACAAGGAATGCGAGAGATGAAGGTAAAGACTAAGTTCAATACTGTGAAAGGCGTTCTCAAAGGGAAGAAGGTTGTAGTCGTTGATGATTCAATTGTGCGCGGAACTACTTCAAAACAATTGGTTAAACTATTGAAAGAAGCAGGACCTAAAGAGATTCATTTTAGAATTACATCGCCCCCAATTGTAAATTCCTGCTATTACGGAATGGATTTTCCAAACAAGGAAGATTTGATTGCAGTAAAGTGCAATGAAGATGTCGAGAAGATTCGTCAGGAACTTGGGGTGGATAGTATCCAGTTTCTTTCAGTCAAAAAAATGTTAGCGTCAGTTCCGAGCGGTGAACGAAAGGGATATTGTACAGCATGCTTTGGCGGAACTTATCCGGCTCCGATCGAAGATGTTATCGACAAAAATGATCTTGAGGCATGATGCGGTGGAAGTATGCTCTAAATATTTTACTTATTGCGATAAATCTTTCCTATTCTCAAACGTACATTGTTAAATTTAGATCGGATAAGGTCGATTCGGTCTTGTTATATTCATCGATCAATGAATCTCTTAAAAAAATAAGAACCGCTAACAACCAGCCAAGTTCATTCTCTGTTCATCCTCTTTATTCTAATGTAGCTCCGTCAAAATCTAAATTTCCTTGGAAACAATTCTCTGTTATTAAGTTTTCTCAACGACAGAGCGAACAGTTTATTCAATCATTAACCAGTAACTCATTTGTCGACTACATCCAGCCAAGCTACACCTATAAAGTATATTCAGTACCAAATGATTCGGCATATTCATCACAATGGAATCTTCGTCGCATTGGAATTTCATCGTTACAGGAAAGTGGAGTTATAAATTCAGCACTTCCAATAGCTAAAGTTGGAGTGATTGATACTGGAATTGATGACAAGCATCCAGATCTTATTAATACGATTGCATTGAACTCAGGGGAAATTGGCAATGGAAAAGAATCGAACGGAATCGATGATGATGGAAACGGATTTATTGATGATTGGAAGGGGTATGATTTTGTAGAATCAGAAACTGAAGATGTCGGTGACTGGCAAGAACGCGATAATGATCCTACAGATGAACATGGACATGGAACAGCTGTTTCCGGAATTATTGGTGCGCAGACAAATAATGGAATTGGATTGGCTGGAATATTCGCGACTAAAATTTTACCGATGCGTGCATTCGGCAAAAATGGAAATGGAAATGATATTGATATAGCATCTGCCATTATTTATGCAGTTGATAATGGTGTTGATGTTATTAACATGAGCTTTGGTGATGTAGTACAATCGCCATTTCTCCATGATGCAATTCGGTATGCGTATTCACACAATGTAGTTCTTGTCGCGTCAAGCGGAAATGATGGTACAGGTTATCCGCATTATCCATCAGACTATGCTGAAGTAATATCAACTGGCGCTGTCGGTCAATTTGATTCTCGTTCTTTTTTTTCATCGTACAGTCCTTCGCTCGATATTATGGCTCCGGGAGAACAAATTATTACAACAACGATTGGAAGTGGCTATACAGATCAATTTGCAGGTACATCGGCAGCTGCTCCGCATGTTTCAGGTGTAGCAGCTTTGTTAAAGAGTTTTGAAAAAGAAAAAAAGAAAAATCAAATATCCTATGTTGAGCGTTCAAATGAAGAAATTCGTGGTGTACTGTTAAACTCCGCAGATGATGCGGGTGAAAAAGGATGGGATAAGTTTTACGGAGCGGGAATTGTGAATGCTGCAAAAGCAATTCAAATGATAGCCGGGTCTACTGTGGTCATCCATTCACCGGGATTAGATGAGATACTTCCGGAAAATTTCAAAAATATTGTTGTATCTGCTTCAACACCATATCTTCAATCTGTTCAACTTTTTTATGGAAGAGGAGAGAATCCAACACAATGGAATTTGATTTCGACGATTGACAACAAAATTCTTCTGCACGATACCATTCAATTCCTTGATAAGGTTTTACTTCCTAATGATTTTTACATACTTCGTTTGGTCGCGAAAAACAGTAAAGGAAATGATATAGAATATCGACAACGTATTATCATCGATTCATCGATACCGAAAATCCTTTCATTTCGATTGCGTGATTCTGTCATTATAGGAAATGAATATGGTGCTCTGATCGAAGCTCGTGTCGATAGGAATTCTAGCGGAACATTGTATTTCCGAAAAATTGGCGAGTTCAGTTACAAAAGTATTCAATCACTCGGATTACAATTGAATCATTCATTTGTGTTGAGTAAAAATGAATTGTTGCCCTCGACAGATTATGAGTTTTATTGTGAGTTCAAGGAAAATTCATCTGCAAAGCGTTCGGTAAAATTTCCAACATTTGCTCTTGCAGGAATAGATCACTTTGCACTAAGAATTTCTCCGCAAGAAATTGCTACAACCGGATTCGATAAAAAATCATACTCTTTGCCGAAAGGATTTTTATTGAATTCAGTTGTTCCGATAAACGGAAAGCCTACCCTTATTGTTAATGAGTATGACAACGATAATAATTTTGGGAAGCTAAAGGTATTTGAATTTAACGGGAGCAATTTTATTGTTAAAGATTCGTCCACCCATTCATGGGTTCCACGTTCTTTCGTAAAAGATAACGGAGACGGGAAGTCAACAATTCTTGTGCAAGACCGAGGAGTTTCGCAGTTACTTCAGATTGATACAGTTGGTGGCAAATTTTTTAATAATCCGATTTGGGGAGATTCAACTGACGTTTGGGCAAGCCAATTGATTGATCTTAATTCAGATAATAAACCTGAAATTATTACACGCAGCAGTTCAGAATTTATAATTTATAAGAATCTTGGGAACAATAACTTTTCAATTGCGTCACGGTTGTCTAATCCGACTGCACCGTTAGCTGGTGAAGCACGAAACCAATTTGGTCCGCCGAAATCCATTATCGGAGATTTTACGAACTCAGGTAAAAAAGAAATTATCTTTGCAGATTATGATGGTGACGTAATTATGTATCGACAAATCGCTGTCAACTCTTTAGACTTTGAAATTGCAGGAGTAGATACGTCTAATCTAAATGAAATGAGTGACTACATTACTTCCGGAGATTTTAATGGAGATGGAATAATGGATTTTGCTGTTGCAGGCCATAACAATTTGGATTGGAATCAAGATAGAGAATATGATACTCCGGTATGGACGGTAAGAGTATATTCTCATATGCTAAATAATGCAGCCGGTTCGGTATCCAAAATCTGGCAGCAAGATTTTGTTGGAGTAAAATCGGGAAGTGGATATGATAATGGTCTTGTCAGTGGAAAATTAAAACCAAATGATTCAAAAGATGTCTTGTTCATTTCATTCAATCCACAGGTATATCTTTTTGAATGGAATAATTCTAAAAATAAATTTGAATCAAAATGGTCTCACCAATCGTTAAGCAACAGTATTATCGTTAATGATTTTGATGGAGATTCATACAACGATTTTGGATTTCATACGAATGGAAAAACAGAATTCTGGTCTTCCCAACAAAGTTCTACTGTTGTTACTCCATTTGGGATTAAGATTGTCCCAATATCTTCTTCTGCGGTAAAATTGCAATGGAGCTCTTTCTCATCGATTCACTCTATCTATCGAGGAATTAGTCCTGATGCAGTATCATTTCTCAAAACGGTAACGGGAAGAGAATGGATCGACTCAACAGTATCGAACAACGTAAAATACTATTATGCTGTTTCATCAGTTGGAACTAGTGAAAGCCAGAAATCAGCAATTGTATCTGCCACTCCGCACAATGCAACCGTGATCGATTCTGTTGATCAAGCATCATTATCGCAATTGATTGTAAGTTTTTCTTATGATATTTCATCTGATAACATCTCCACAACTCAATTGCTTCTCGATTCAACGATGGTATCATCATCCATTGTTTGGAGATCACCTCGTAGTGTTCTCGTGACATTTCCAGAGAATATTTCAGCAGGGATTCATTCTATCAGAATAGCACAAATGGTTGATATAACGGGGATGACAGCGGATACTAATCAAACTACATTATTTTTTACAACAGTACAGTCAACTAAAGAATTTTTTGTGCGTTCAATAAAATTAATTTCATCAAACAAAATTCAAATTGATTTTAGTGAAGCACCTAATTTTGATTCAGCAAAAAATATTTTACATTATTCAGTTAAAACAATTGCGAGGCAATTTTCTATCATTTCTGTTGATTCAGTCCAGTCGGAAAGCGTAATTCTTACAATGGCGGCGGGATCATATCTTTCTATCCTTGCTTTACGATTAGAAGTGAATATCAGTGATAATGTTATTTCGTCCAGTGGTTTACGATTGAATTCCGGAAAAGGTCAATCGCTTTCAATTGCACAAGAAACACAAAGTATTGATAAGATTGTGGTATATCCGAATCCTGTTAAAAATTCTCAATTTGTTTCATTTGTGAATATTCCAAAGGATTGCAGGATTACTATTTTCTCAATCCATGGAGG
>DMPG01000232.1 GCA_003456055.1 Bacteroidota bacterium
CGGATCTGACGCGTCATATTCTCGTCAGGATCTTTTTGAGATTGTTTTTTATACTGCTCCGATTGTTCGCGAATTAATTCAGAAAACTCTTGATAGGAGATTTTTTTCCCTTCAATTGTTCCAACGGTATCGCTCTGCCGTGACATTCCGAGGTAGTCCATTCCCCATTCAAAAACAATCGTGATGATAAAAACAATAACCAATCCAATAAGAATGACCGGCATATTGTTACGCATTCTTGTCATTATACCCATACTGCGTTATAACTCCTTACTGCAAAAATATTATGAAATGATGAGATTTTAAGTCTTTGTAAAACAAAAGATAATCGAAATACCCCTTAAAAACAACGAAAACTTGCGGGAAAATTGTTAAGTGACACAGAATTGTGGTCTATTGCTGTGTGGTGTTTTGTTCAGCGGGGGAATCATCGGAAACAAAATATTCTCGGATCTTTTGTGCTGTCTTTTCACCAACAACCTCTGAGAGTTGCTCGGTGGTTGCAAATTTCACCCCTTGAACTGAGCCAAAAACTTCAAGCAGTACTATTGAACGCTTTTTCCCGATGCCTTCAATAAGGTCCAATTCGGTCTGTAGTGTTCGTTTATCTCGCAACGATCGATGGAATGTAATGGCAAATCGATGAGCTTCGTCGCGGATCTGCTCAAGTAATCGCAAAGCAGACGATGATTTTGGAATTGGCAGCGGATCACTTTGATGCGGAACAAATACTTCTTCTAACCGCTTTGCAAGACTGATGATGGGATGATTTTCCAATTTCAATTCTCGAAGAGATTCCAATGCACTTGACAGTTGCCCTTTTCCGCCGTCAACCATGATCAATTCAGGCATTTCTTGCACTTCATCCAATACACGTTTATATCGGCGGAATATTACTTCTTTCATACTTGCAAAATCATTCACCTCAGAAGGTGCAACCGTTCTTATTGTAAATTTTCTGTATTCGCTTTTCTTTGGTTTGCCATCAATAAATACAACCATCGATGCCACTGTCTCTGTCCCTTGGAAATGTGAGATATCGAAACATTCAATCCGGCGCGGCGGTTTTTCCATTCGCAGATCCCTCTGCAGTGAACGGACAGCGGCAGGGATAAAATCTTTTTGTTTCAATTTTTGAAGCTTCAATTCGTCAAGCAGATATTTGGCATTCTTTTTACACATTTCAAGTAGCTTTGCAACTTCTCCATGCGATGGAATGTGAAATGATACTCCTCCGCTTCGTTTTAAAGAAAGCCATTGCTCAACAATTGTTCGTGATTCTATATCATACGAAAGAACTACTTCTTTTGGAATATCCAATGCTTCCAAATAATATCGCTCAACCAATGTTTCAATGATCTCGCTGTCGTTCTTCCCTTCAACGCCGTTCATGTAATAATGCTGTCGGCTGATCACTTTTCCTTCTCGTATTTTGAAAATTACTCCGCACGCATCATCATCTTCGGCAGCAACCGCAACAATATCACGGTCACGAAGATCTACATCAACCACTTTTTGTTTGGAAGAATAGATTTCAAGTTGTTTTAATCGGTCACGATATTTTGCCGCCTCTTCAAACTTCATATCTGAAGCAGAGGTTTTCATTTGTTCTTGCAACCGTTCCACAACGGCGCTATTTTTTCCGTTCAACACTTTCGCAACCTGATCGATCATTTCGTTGTATCGTTCTTCGGAAACTAATCCTTCGCATGGTCCCTCACATTTTTTGATATGATAGTCCAGACACACACGCGTTTTTTTCTTTGTAATGAATTCTTCATTGATCAAATAATTGCAGCTGCGGATCATAAAGATATCGCGGACCGTCTTTAAAGCCGCACGCATCGTATTCACATCTGTGTACGGACCAAATACTTTCACCGATTTCCGGTTGAATCTTCTCGCAACAAATACCCGGGGATATGGTTCTTTCGTGATAACGATATACGGATACGATTTATCATCTTTAAGATTTACATTGTAACGGGGTTTGTGAAGTTTGATGAGATTTGCTTCAAGAATGAGGGCTTCAACTTCAGAATCGGTTGCAATGATCTCAAGATCTGATATTTTTGCAACCATTGAAGCGATACGAGGTTCGTGAATACGTGACGTATGGAAATATTGCCGCACACGATTACGTAGATTTACCGCTTTGCCAACGTATTGGATCACTCCTTCTTTATTCTTGAATTGATACACACCGGGACTTGTCGGCAAGCCAGCCAATTTATCCTGCAGATCGAGCTTATCAACAAACGATATTTGGATTGGATTGTTTTCCATTTGAACTTATAATAAAAAAAATCTAATCAATGTCATTCCGAGGAGCGAAGCGACGAGGAATCTCATCTTATAAAATTATTTCTTCCCAGTTTGGGTTTACTGATTCAATCAATTTGATTTTCTTTTCTCTTCTCCATTTTTTTATTTCCTTCTCACGTGTTATCGCATACCGAACATCTGAATATTCTTCAAAATAGACTAACATTGTAATATTATATCGTTGCGTAAAACCCGGAATCAATTTCTCTTTATGTTGAGGAACTCTTGTGCAGACTATTTGTCATTCCAACGTATAGAGTTCGAGATTTGTTTGTCATTATATAAACGTAAAATTTCTTCACTATAGAGATTTCTCGCTTCGCCCCTTTGGGGCTGCGCTCGAAATGACAATGGATTTAAGATGAGATCTAATAAAATGTGCTACTTCATCTTTTCACATAATTCAATCAACACACCATTCGTAGATTTTGGATGAAGGAATGCAACCCAATACCCATCGCCCCCTTTGGTGGGAACATCATCCACAAATTGAAATTGATGATTCTTCAATCGAACGATCTCGGCTTTAATATCATCTACTTCCAAACAAATATGATGAATTCCTTCGCCGCGCTTTTCAATAAATTTACTGATGGAGGAATCACTTGATGTCGATTCAATTAATTCAATCGAACTTTCACCAACGGGATAGAACGCAATCGTCGCTTTTTGTTCAAGAACTTCTTCAGTTTGCGGATTGGTTTGTTCAAATAATTTCGAAAAGAGATCGGATGATAATCCGAGACTTTTTACTGCAACACCGATATGATTTATTTTTTTTATCATTTTTGTTCTTAAAAGTATCGTTATTTAGTAACTGGTTATGCTGCCCATTAGCAAGATACAATACTTCTGCACATTTCACACGTTTCAATTTTGTTGGATTTGGGAATGCCGTATCATCCTGCGCAAGCTGATTACAACGTTTGGTTGAGCGACTCGGTTAGGCAGCACAGGATGATAAATTATTTTATCTACACGTTATAAATAGCAACGTATCTTTTGTAACAACATCCATTACGAAACATCTATGATGTCCCAAATCATCGGTGCTTAAACCCCACGCAAACTCAAATATCCAACAATCTTTAGATTGATATTTTGCTCTTTCAGCAAAATACGCAACCGATATTAAACTATCCTTTAATTGACCTGTAGCCTTCAAACATTCTGACACAATTGAGGTATCTTGATTAAGTGATTTAGCCTTCTGTAACAACACATTTGCAACATATCTTTTCGAACTGTCGGTAAGATTGAATTTATAGAGTGCACAACATTTTTTTATATATGTTGTGTCGGGTACTCTGATTTGTAAATCTGATTCAACGTAGTTTGCATTTGNNAACTATAACTTGTGGAACTTCAGGTAATGGTTTTTGTTCCGTCGTAACTGGATTATCCTTCTGGCATCCAAATACTATGAGTGTCAAAAGGAAAAACATATTGTGTTTCATATGGATGTCCTTTCTGTGCTGGCTAACTGGAGCTAAGCTGCG
>DMPG01000373.1:0-4552 GCA_003456055.1 Bacteroidota bacterium
TCCATGTCCGCCAATCCACTTTGTTGCAGAATGGGTGATGATATCTGCTCCAAAATCAAATGGACGAGATAAATATCCGCCAGCACCGAACGTATTATCAACAATCAATGGAATACCATTTTCATGAGCGATTTTTGCAATCGACTCGATATCAACAATGTTCAGACGCGGGTTTCCAATTGTTTCAACATAAATCGCTTTTGTTTTTTTATCAATTAATTTTTTGAACTGTTCTGGCTCATCTCCATCGGTGAATTTTACAGAAATGCCAAGTCGGGGAAATGTTACTTTAAATTGATTATATGTTCCACCATATAAATTGCTTGTTGCAATAATATTCTCCCCGGCTTGAACAATGGTGGTGATCGCTAAAAACTGAGCTGCTTGACCGGACGCCGTTGCAACCGCTGCAACTCCCCCTTCTAACGCTGCAATTCGTTCTTCAAAGACAGCGGTTGTCGGATTCATTATTCGGGTATAGATATTCCCGAATTCTTTCAATCCAAATAAATTTGCCGCATGATTTGCATTATCAAAATTATACGATGTTGTTTGATAGATGGGTACAGCACGAGATTTTGTGGTCTNNGTTTGATAGATCGGCACTGCACGAGATTTTGTGGTCGGATCTGGCTGTTGTCCAGCGTGTAATTGCAGAGTTTCAAATCGATAATGATGTTTTTTTCCGTTGGTAGACATAGACGTATTCCTTAAAATAATGATAAAAAAGAATGGCGTTTTGGAGAAACCAAATCGCAATCGTAGTAATTGAATCAGGAATATGATTATCTACAACAGAGGAAATTCCCGTCGAAATATGGAGAGAGGTGCTCCAAAACGGGCCGGCTAGCGATAAATAAATGTAAGTTTGAAATGTTCCGCATATATTTAAAACGAAAAGACCTCTATAGTGAAGATAACTAAAAGAGGTCTAGAAGAGTTCAGACTTTTAGTTCATCTTCGTTTCTCTTTTCAGAGAATCTGAATTTAGCACCTGTCATACTGCTGTGTGAAGTATCGGTTGCTGTGGAGTCACTGGGTCAGTCCCTCATCCACTCTTGATGAATTTGTTAAATATGTAAAAAGAACTACATGTAATATAACCTTTTAATTTTGGTTGTCAATAGCCAGGGAAAAAATAGTAGGACGGGCTAAATACCCGCCCTACCAAAAATATTATTTTTTCTTTTCCATTGGCGGCATTTTTTGTTCTATTGAAGTTATATCGTTACCATCAGCATCAAGATATTTTACTTCTCCATAGTTCAATTCTTTGATTCCCTTTTCAATCTTTTCTTTGTCTCCAACAATAACCCATACAAGATTATCAGGATGAATCGCTTTTTCAGCAGAGTTTTTTACTTCATCATAACCGAGTTCATTTAATCTTTTCGAATAAGTAATATAGTAATCATCCGGATAACCATATGAAACCATATCTGCAAGTGAACCGAGCACCGCATTATTTGTTTCCCATGACCCCGAAAGTTCAAGCACTGCATTTTTTTGAACTTTTTCAAATTCTTCTTTGGTGATCGGACGGCTGGCAGTAACATCCTTTAGTTCTTTTACTACTTCAACCATAGATTCTTTTGTTTTGTCCGTTTGCACCGATGCGTACGTAAAGAATGGACGTTGACCACGGGCAGAATAAAATAATGTGCTGGCACCATATGACCAATGTTTATCTTCACGAAGATTCATATTAACTCTGGAAGTGAATGCACCGCCAAGAGCATCATTCATCATTGTGATGGCCAATTCATCGGGATTAGATTTCGGAAGAGAGACGTGACCCGCAAAAAGAATTGATTGCTGCGATCCCGGTTTATCAACAATGTAAACTGTTGATTTCGATTTCTGTTCAACCTTCGCAACATTCTTTTTTGGAACATCACCTGATTTCCAATCCTTGAATAATTTTTCAAGTTTCGGCTTCATTTCATTCATCGTTGTCGCGCCAACAACAATCAATGTTGCGTTGTTTGGCTTGAACCAGGTCTTGTGAAATTTAACAAGATCGTCGCGTTTAATGCTTGACATTGTCTGTTCGGTTCCGGAGCCGGTTAAGGGATTTCCATACGCATGTTCTGTTCCATACAAGATTTTGGGAAATACTCGAAGCGCCATCTGTATCGGAGTAACTTTCTCACGCTGGATTCCCGCAATCTTTTGTTTCTGCAATCTCTTATAATCCTCATCAGGGAACGATGGATTAAGAATGACGTCTGCAAAAATATTTAATGATGCATCAAGATTTGCTTTCAACGAAGACATCCGTACTGTCGAATTATCCAGATTGGCCCCCGAACTGAGATTGGCACCAAGAAGTGCAAGTTCCTCACTGATTGCCAGTGAATTTCTGGTTTTTGTTCCCTCATCCAAAACATCCATTGCCAAAGTGGCTGTGCCAGGAATTGAGAATTGATCTGCCGCAAAACCTGCATCAATTTGTAAAGAGAAATTAACTACGGGAACAGAAGAACGTTCGGTAAGAATAACTTTTAATCCATTTGAAAGAGTAGCTCTCTCGATCTTCGGGAATTTTGCTTCAGCTGCAGCGGCCATCTTCGGCATGGTTTTCCGAACTGTTGAATCTGTTTGATCATTCTTGAACTGAGGGAATGGATGAATTTCAAGAATGTATTCTCCATCTGTTAACCACTTGTTTGCAGTTGCAACGACATTTTGAATTGAAGCATCGTTCAAATTATTCAAATACGTTTTATAATAATCTGGTGAGCTGGCAAAAACTTCCGACATCGCAAGGATATCGGATTTCCCGCCAAAACCACCGATGCGTTCTATTCCGCGAACAAATCCAGCAATCGATTGAGTTTTCACTCGCTGTAATTCTTTTTCCGTAGGTCCTTTTTCAAGCAACAATTTTAATTCTTCGTTGATTGCTTTTTCTACCTTTACGAGATCAACTCCTGGTTTTGCCGTTGCATCGATATTAAATTGACTGCCGATCTCACGTGAGTCGACATACGCGCTAACATTTGTTGCAATCTGTTCGTCATATACAAGTCGTTTGTACAATCGCGATGTTTTCCCGGATGCGAGAATATCTGCAAACAAATCGAGATAGGTATTTTCGGCACTAGCGTATTTTGGAGTGTTCCACACTTTGAATAGTCTTGCTTGTGGAACACGATCTTCCGCACGTTGTCGAATTGTTCCGGTTCTCTTTGCAATATTCTCATCGTATTTTGCAACCGGAGGACCGGAAGGAATATCTCCAAAATATTTTTGCATTTTTTCTTTCGCAGTCTTTACATCAATATCACCGGCAAGAACAATAACTGCATTCGCGGTACCGTAATAATTTCGGAACCATTCTTTTACATCGTCCAATGAAGCCGCGTTCAAATCTTCCATTGATCCAATCACTGTCCATGAGTATGGATGTCCGGATGGATATGTTGCTTTGGTTGTAAGTTCTTCAGCAATAGAATATGGCTGATTATCACCCTGCCGCTTTTCATTCTGCACTACACCTCGCTGCTCATCTAATTTTGCCTGACTTATCGCTCCGGTTAAATGTCCCATCCGGTCTGATTCCATCCAAAGCACAATGTCCAATGCCGGTGTCGGGACATTTTGAAAATAGTTTGTTCTGTCGTTGCTTGTCGTTCCATTCAGATCAGTTGCACCGATTCGTTCCAATGCTTGAAAATAGTCCGCATCAAAATTTTCAGAACCGTTGAACATCAAGTGTTCGAAAAGATGTGCAAATCCGCTCTTTCCGGGTTTTTCATTTTTCGATCCGACGTGGTACCAAACATTCACAGCAACAATCGGTGCTTTGTGATCCTCGTGCACAAGAACGGTAAGCCCGTTGTCAAGAGTGAATTTTTCATATGCAATATTGATATCCGCAACCATATTTTTTGTTTGGGCTTCTACTTTCGAAAGCGAAATGATTGCAAAAACTGCAACTAGTCCGAATAGTCCTAACAGTTTCATACTATCTCCTGGGTTATTGATAAATATATTAATGTAATTTGAATGAAAGAAATAAAGGGCAAGCATAATGTTGGTAGGAATTTACGAAATATCGATAAAGAAGTTATTTAAAAAAATACAACCGTGATTTATTTGTTACAATTGTAAAACATTTAAGAATACCAAAAACGTTCCATTCCATTTACATCCATAAATTTCTGTCTAAACTTCTGTACTGAATCGCTTCGCTTAAATGCTCAGTCCGAATCTCATTACTCCCAGCCAAGTCGGCAATCGTCCGGGAAACTTTTAGGATACGATCATACGCTCGTGCCGTTAATCCTAGTTTTGTCATTGCCATTTTTAAAAGCTCTTCGCCGGAAGAATCGATCTTACAATACTCTCGAATTTCTTTAGACTGCATACTCGCGTTAGCAAATAAATTCTTTTGCTTTGCAAAACGTTTCAATTGAATCTCTCTTGCATGAACCACTCGTTCACGTATTGAATGTGATGATTCTCCTGGTTTTTTTTGTGAAAGCTCTGCAACCTTCACAGCAGGAACTTCAATATGAATGTCAATTCTATCCAATAACGGTCCGGA
>DMPG01000373.1:4614-15216 GCA_003456055.1 Bacteroidota bacterium
GAGCATAAAATTTGCAGGAAAATCCACTGACATTTTAGAACGGCTGATCGTCACTTTTGAATCTTCTAACGGCTGCCGCATTACCTCCAGAACATTTCTGGCAAATTCGGGAAGTTCATCAAGAAATAGTACACCATGATGTGAAAGAGAAATTTCTCCCGGACGTGGAATTGTTCCCCCACCAACAAGTGCAGAATCTGAAATTGTATGATGAGGTGAACGAAACGGTCGTTGAGAAACAAGTGCAGAACCTGGAGGCAGCATTCCTGAAACAGAATGGATCTTTGTCGTCTCAATACTTTCTTCAAAAGTCATCGGAGGAAGAATACTCGGCAGCCTTCGGGCAAGCATCGTTTTTCCTGAACCGGGCGGACCGATCATAATAATATTATGTCCACCTGCCGCAGCAACTTCCAACGCCCGTTTTACATTCTCTTGTCCCTTTACATCAGAAAAGTCCTGATGATATTTTTGTTCTACAGCAAATATCGCATGAAGATCCAACTTTAAGGGAATGATTTCAGATTTTCCTTCAAGTAAATCCACCGCTTCAGATAATGTTTCCACACCATAGACATCTATTCCTTCAACCATTGCAGCTTCGTTTGCATTTTGTTTTGGAAGGATGATTCCATGAATTCCTTTTTTCTTTAACTCAACGGCAATAGGCAATGCACCATGGATTGGCCGAAGAGTTCCTTCAAGCGAAAGTTCACCAAGAATGATAAAATCCTTTATTCGGTCTTCACTCACCTGTCCGCTCGACGCAAGCATTCCTATTGCAATTGGTAAATCGTATGATGATCCTTCTTTTTTTACATCCGCAGGAGCAAGATTGATGGTAACACGTTTGTTGGGGTACGTATAAGCAGAATTTTTAATTGCTGTTGCAACTCTTTCACGGGATTCTTTTACAGCATTATCGGGTAGCCCGACCATAAAAAAATTGGGGACNNGTCGCTGCAGAAAAAACTGTCGTCAACATAATTTATTCCGACAAATTCTATCCATAAAAATATCATTGGGTAGAATAATGAACGATGGAATCATAAAGGATACGCTGACAATATATTCAGCAAGCATCTAAGATTCAACACGAGAAATGATCTACATGATCACTTTTGAAAGCGCCTCAGACAGAATATCTGCGCTGGATTGCAGTAATTTTTCTTCTTCTGCATTCATGGAAAGACCGATTTCAGCAATCACACCGCTTCCTCCAACCAAACGTGGAAGTGAAAGGGAAACTTTGTATTGTTCTATTGTTGCACTAACAGTAAGAATTGCGCGCTGGTCGCGGATGATCCGCTCAGTGATATTTGCCAGAACTGCACCAATACCGTAATATGTCGCCCCTTTTCCTTTGATGATCTGATATGCAGCAGTGCGGATGTTTTCTGTTATTGAACGTTGAATTTCATCTGACCAAGAGATATTACGCGCGGTGCAAAATTCTTTCACCGGCATTCCTGCAACAGTCGCACTGCTCCACACAACAACCTCACTGTCACCATGTTCCCCCACAACATATCCATGAACATGCTGTGCATCAACTCTTACATGTTCGGAGACAAGAGTACGGAATCGAGCTGTATCCAAGGTAGTTCCAGAACCAATCACTTGTCCGGGTTTTAATTGTGCGAGTCGTTCAGTCACCGTCGTTAATATATCGACTGGATTTGTTGCAACAAGAATAACGGCGTTAGGTTCTACTCCGGTAATGTTGGGAATAATACTTTTGAAAACATCGACATTTCTTCCGATAAGATCCAAACGGTTTTCACCTGGTCGTTGATTCACTCCTGCCGTAATGATAACTACTTTTGCTCCTTTAAGATCAGCATACGTTCCAGAAGAGACCAATACTGGATGCGATACAGGAGTTGCATGTTGTATATCGCTCGCCTCGGCATCCGCTTTTGCCTTATTTGCATCGATCAAGACCAGTTCGCGGCACGAATTGCGAAGAACCATTGCATATCCGGCGGCTGCACCGACAAAACCAGTACCGATAATCGCTACTTTCATAAACCCCTCATATTGTTGCTATAGAAAAAAAAACGCGGTGAAATATCATCCGCGCATTGGTTATTCAGCATTTAAATATTTATTAACGATGGTCTCGTAAGAAATCGAGACGTGGTTTCATTTCTTCTACAGATTTCATCAACTTGTCTTTACCAAAGATCGATTCTTGCTGGCTTGAGAAAGCAAGTTCATATTCATTGCTCATGATAATAGCTTCTTCAGGACAAACTTCTTCGCAGAAACCGCAAAAGATACAGCGTGTCATATTGATCTCAAACTTTTCAGGATAGCGTTCTTTTGCTAATTCTGTCGATGCCGATTGAACATCAATTGCAAGAGCCGGACACACGCGGCTGCATAAACCGCACGCAACACACCGTTCGACACCATTCTCTTCCACCAAAACTGGACGTCCGCGAAAGGATGAGGCATGTACAACTTTTTCTTCAGGATATTGAATTGTGAAACTTGGTTTGAATATCTGTTTGCATGCAGCAAACATTCCCTTCAATATCTCGGTGACGTATGTACGTTGAAAGAACGAAAGATCTTTAACACGCACAATTTCACTTTTTTTTAGATATTTTTCGTTGCTCATATTAATTGAACCAAGTATGTAAAGGTTTAAGAATAAAAAATCCTGTAACGGCAATGTTCAACAATGATAACGGGAGCATTACTTTCCATCCAAGATTCATCAACTGATCATAACGGAAGCGAGGCATAGACCAACGAACAACAATAAAGAATAAAACGATTGATGAAAACTTTATAAAGAAAGAACCAACTTGCAGAAGACTTACGGTCAACGGCGAGAAGTTCAACGTTTCAATGTATGGTATTTGATAGCCACCAAGATAAAATGTTGTTATTAATGAAGCTGCCGAGAACATTGCAAGATATTCCGAAAGCATAAACATTCCAAATTTCATTCCTGTGTACTCTGTATGATATCCCGCAACTAATTCTGGCTCAGCTTCTGGAAGATCGAATGGAAGTCGATTGGTTTCTGCGAACAATGCAATAAAAAATATGATGAATCCCAGCGGTTGAATAAAAATGTTCCAGTTCGGTAAAAATCCAAAAAGATAATATCCGCTTTGAGCTTTTACAATATCATCAAGCTGCAATGTATTGTTTATCATTACGACCGCAACAATGGACAGCCCAAGAGAAAGTTCATAGCTAATCATTTGTGCAGAAGATCGTATTCCGCCGAGCAACGAATATTTATTGTTCGATGCCCATCCGCTTAACGTAATTCCATATACCGCTAATGACGACAGAGCAAGAATATAGAGTATTCCAATATTCACGTCAGCGATCTGCAATCTGATATTATGTACAACTCCATCAATCGTTATTGGTAGGACATCACCGAATGGAATAACAGCAAATAATGAAAATCCGATCGTCAACGAAATGAGCGGTCCCAACGAATGAACAAATCTGTTGGCAGCTGCGGGAACAATATTCTCTTTGAAGAATAATTTTGGAATATCCGCGATCACTTGTAATAATCCAAATGGACCAATACGATTTGGTCCATGTCGATTTTGGATCCACGCGCTAAGTTTTCGTTCAAGCATCACCCCGAGAAATGAGACCAACGGAAGCAATACAACTAAAACTAAAAAAAGAATTTTTATGAGCGATTCTAAAAAAAATGAAATTTCCATAATGTCTTTTTGGGATTAAACTGTTATGATGGTTTGTTTCAAGAATGCTCCTTTTTTGCCAATTTTTAGATATGAAAGGCCTTTGAAACAGTCAATTTTCTGACAAATTTCATTAAAAACATCATCTGCATTATTGAATTTATATTTTGTGCCCATCACACCGGCAATGCTCACAATAATCTTCCACGAAGGACGTGAATCACGGCGCGGACCTTTTCCCCATTTGTCATTATGAGCTGCAAATTTATCCCATCGGCTCATTTCAAAGTTATCCATTGCTCGATCTTGTTCTAACGTCGTAACGGCCGGTCTGATACGCTGAACTCGATGTTGGAAGTTTGTCATCGTTCCATTTTTTTCAACATAGGTTGAAGCTGCGAGAACAATGTGCGCATATTGTGTTGTCTTATTATGGTTCGTTGCATGAACTACAAAAAATTCTAAATTTGACAATGCTTCTTCAACACCTGGAATCGATGCAATATCATCTTCAAGACAATACAATGCTTTTATTTTCCCTGCTTTGATTGCAGAAATTATTTGATCAAAACGCATTCCATTTTCTTGAGGAATAATTCCAACGGCGGCAACTCCCGCAGCATTCGGAGTTTTATCTGCTCTGATCAAGACAGTATCATCAACACCTTCATTGTGACGACCGAAATCAATATTCCGAGTACCAAGAACTTCTTTGGCAAATTTTGCAAAAATATAATTGTCTTCATTGGTCGCAAAAGCGGAACCCAAAACTGCGATCTCATTCTTGTTGAATGATTTTAGTTCCGACGCTACTTTTGCAATTGCTTCATCCCAACCAACTTCGACCAATTGCCCATCTTTTCTGATCTTCGGAGATTTGATTCGATTTTCTGCATTCACATTCTTCCACGTTTCCAATCGGCCGTGATCGCACATCCAAGCACTGTTCACATCATCATTCGTACGGGGATTCAGGCGAAGAATTTCGTTATTGCGAACACCGACTTCAATATTGCATCCACGAGCACATCCGTTACAAACAGAATCAGTGAATGACATTTCCCAAACTCGGGACTTAAAACGAAAATCCTTGTTTGTTAACGCACCAACCGGACAAATATCAACAACATTCATCGAATATGGATTGTCCAATGATTCACCGGGAAATGTTTCGATCGTCACACGATCTCCGCGATTAACAAATTGCAATTGATGAACACCCGCAATTTCATCACAGAAACGAATACATCGCGAACAAGAGATACATCGCTCTGCATCAAACATTACACGCGGACCGATATCAACCCGTTTTTCTTTGTGAACTTTATTCTCTACAAATCGGCTGAATCCCTTACTGTATTTATATGCGTAATCTTGAAGTTTACATTCACCGGCTTCATCGCAGATTGGACAATCGAGCGGATGATTGATGAGAATNNCTTTCATTCTTTGTATTTACTATCATCCCTTCTGCAACTTGAGTCATGCACGCAATTGTAAGTTTCGGCATCTTTTCCACTTCAACCAAACAGATGCGGCAATTTCCAGACGGAGAAAGTTTTGAGTGCCAACAAAAATGCGGAATAGAAATTTTATTCTCTTTCGCAGCTTCAAGAATCGTTTTTTTGCTGTCGATTTCGTATTGAGTTCCGTCGAGAGTGATCTTTACGTTGGGCATTATTCTACAATTTTAGAAATTTGTTTTGAGATGATAGTTATGTATTTCTATAAATTTTCTAACATAATGTATTGAAAAAAGTTCAAGAATGGAAGTGGAAAATGCTCAAAACAGAGATGCCATCGCTAAACGCGATGGCATCAATTTTAAATAAAATGAAAATCACTTACCGAAGAATTGTATCGACTGGAGTATATTTCATGTTGAATGCGTCTGCGACACCTTTGTAAGTAACAAGACCATCAACCATGTTCAACCCCATTTTCAATTCTTTGCTATTCTGGATCGCTTTTTCCCATCCTTTGTTTGCAAGTTCAACTGCGTACGGAAGCGTTGCATTTGTCAAAGCAATGGTTGAAGTAAACGGAACAGCGCCGGGCATATTTGCTACACAATAATGAATGACTCCATCAACAACAAATGTCGGATCTTCGTGGGTTGTCGCTTTAGTGGTTTCAATACATCCGCCTTGATCGACCGCAACGTCAACAATCACTGAACCCGGTTTCATGGTCTTCAACATATCTTTTCGGATCAATTTCGGTGCTTTCGCTCCGGTAATTAGTACAGCCCCAATCACCAGATCTGCCGTTTGAATTACTTTTCGAATATTATAAGGATTACTCATCATTGTGGTAACATTCTTCGGCATAATATCATCAAGCTGACGCAAGCGATAAAGATTGTTATCAAGAATTGTTACTTTTGCACCAAAACCGGCTGCAATCTTCGCTGCCTGTGTTCCAACAATTCCGCCGCCAAGGACGATAACATTTGCTGGTTCGGTTCCCGGAACACCGCCGAGAAGAATTCCGCGTCCACCCATTGTACGTTCCAAATATTTTGCCCCTTCCTGAGGAGCCATGCGTCCTGCAACTTCACTCATTGGAATCAACAATGGAAGTGATCCATCATCTTTTTGAACAGTCTCGTATGCGATGCAAACCGCTTGTGATTTTATCATTGCTGTAGTCAGTTCTTTACTTGCGGCAAAGTGAAAGTACGTGAACACGATCTGATCGCGGCGAATTTGATTGTATTCGGATTTGATCGGCTCTTTTACTTTAATGATCATGTCAGCTTTGTGGTACACTTCTTTTGCATTTTTTGCAATCTTTGCTCCTGCTTCAATATAGGCAGAATCTTCAAAACCACTCCCGACACCAGCTTTGGTTTCTACAATAACAGTATGTCCATATTGGCGGAGCGTTTCAACACCGACCGGTACAAGTCCGACACGGTTTTCATTTGTTTTAATCTCTTTTGGAACTCCGATAATCATAACATCATCTCACTTTTAAGTTTATTGGTTTAGTAATTTAGTTTTAGATTTTAATGTTGCAGCTCTTTAATTCAAGTTTTCTTTTCCGTTTGGAGAAAGAATAACAGTTGTGAATTTTTCTACATCAAATAATTGTTTTGAGACAGTCAACACTTGTTCAGTGGTAACAGAATCAATACTGGTGACTATAGATTCAAGCGGCGTATACTCTCCATAGTACAATTCACTGTTCCCTAACCGCATCATTCTATTAGAGGTGCTCTCCAAACTCATTAACATACTTCCCTTTAACTGAGCTTTTGCACGTTGAAGTTCCGGTTTCGTTAACGGTTTGGTTTTCATTTTTTCAAGCTCGTTGTAGGAAAGTTCTAATGCCTTGGGCATTGATTTTTTATCTGTTCCGACATAGATTCCAAAAGAACCTGTATCATTCATCAATCCGATAAATGAATAGACACTGTATGCAAGGCCGTGTCGTTCTCGAATTTGTTGAAACAGCCTCGAACTCATTCCATCTCCGAGAATTGAATTCATTACCAACGCCGGATATCGCATTTTATTGTGGACACTAAATGCAATCGTTCCCGTACACAGATGTGCCTGTTGAATTGGCTTGCTGTATTCCTGTGAATTTTTTTTGGGTTTTACCGATTGAAATACTTTAAATTTTTCACTGCTGTTTTTTATTTGTGAAAAATATTTTCTTGCCAATTCAACCAAATGCTCGTGCTTAAAATTTCCGGCCGCAGCCAGAATAATATTTTCAGTCGCGTAAAATTTTTGGGTATAATCAAAAAGATTATCCCTGGTAAAACTCGAAACATTTTCCGAAGTACCAATGATCGGTTGAGCAAACGGATGATTGCCGAAAAGATGTTTCTCAAAATATTCCTGAACCAGATCATCCGGATCGTCTTCAGAGCGTTTGATCTCTTCCAATATTACGGTCTTTTCTTTTTCCATCTCCTTCTCGGGAAACGTTGAATGCTGCACAATATCAGATAATACATCAACCGCTTTTTCAACATACTCATCAAGCACCNNATGTACCCGCCAACAGATTCTAAACTTTGAGCGATCTGTTGAAAATTTCGGTTGTGCGTTCCTTTGAACATCATGTGTTCAATAAAATGAGATATCCCATTATTTTTGGGTGATTCATTGCGAGAACCGGTATTGATCCAAATTCCGATTGAAGCAGATTTTACAGTGGGGATTTCTTCGCTAATAACACGAATACCATTCGCAAGCGTTGTTTTTTTATAGGATGAATTTGCTGCAGTTTCAGTATGTGCGATTTTATTTCTAATAACGATTCCCCCGCTGTGATCATTCAATGAAAAGTGCAAATGAAGATAGATTATTTTTGGAGAAGTAAAAAGAATTTTTTAAGATGTTAGTTATTCTTAATCTGCAATGCATAATTATAACAAATTTGCATAATTACTGTTCAAAAATGCCTTATTTAAGCATGGTTTCAATCTTTACCGCAACCATGTCGATTCCGACTAAATTCTCACTCCCCAGAGGAATAATGACGTCTGCATATCGTTTACTCGGCTCAACAAATTCTAAATGCATTGGTTTAACAGTGGAAACATATTGATTCATGACCGAATCAATTGATCGCCCCCGCTCAATGATATCCCTCCGTAGACGTCGGAGCAATCGTTCATCAGCATCAGTATCAATGAAAATTTTTATATCCATCAATTCTCGAAGTTCAGCAGAAGCAAAAATGAGAATTCCTTCAATAATAATAATATCCTTCGGCTCAAGATGACGCGTTTCTTTCATTCTTGAGTGCGTCGTAAAATTATACAGCGGTTGCTCAATCGGAATTCCATGTCGTAACTCTTTGATATGATCAACAAGTAGTGTTGTCTCCAGCGAATCCGGATGATCAAAATTGATCAGATCTGGTGTTTTACCTTTGTACGAAGTTAAATCACGATAGTATGAGTCGTGTTGAATAACGACTACATTTTGGGTATGATGAATTCGTTCAAGAATTTTGTTAGTTACCGAAGTTTTCCCGGATCCGGTGCCGCCGGCAATTCCTATAACAAGTTGTTTCATAAAGTCCCTATTTTTCTTTTTGAATATAGAAGATGAACGTTGTATAAGCAAGAAACATTCACAATTTCTTTATAACTTACAGATGGGACTTTTTTCCATTTTTTTTGAATTCCCCTTCATTTTCTTTATTTTGAAGCATGATTGAATCATTCTTCTTCTGGACATTGATGATATTCTGCAGTCTCTATATATTGCTCAATTCTTTTTTTTGGAGAGGATTGAGCATGCTTTTCAAGAATCAGATACAAGTAGAGCAGCTTTCAATTTCAATTATTATTGCTGCACGAAACGAAGAAGATTCAATTGGAAATCTCCTTCATTCTTTGGTTACTCAAAAATATCCTTCAGACAAGTTTGAGATTATTGTTGTGAATGATCGTTCAACTGATTCAACAGCTTCAATTATTGAAAAATTTGTCCGCCAAAATTCCAATGTTCGTTTGATCAATATTGAATCGAACAACAGTACTATGCCCCATAAGAAAAATGCATTACGCATAGGAATTGAACAAGCAACATTTGAAATTGTCGCATTCACTGATGCCGATTGTGTTGTTCCACGATATTGGTTGAATGAAATCTCTAAACAATACTTGACAGATGTTGGTGTGGTTGCCGGCTATAGTCCCTATATCGGTGGATCTGTAAATTCTTTCTTACGATATGAAGAATATAAAACTTCATTGATCGCTGCCTCCGCGATCGAATGGAAAAAAGCATTCATGTGTACAGGAAGGAATTTTTCATACCGCAAGAAAGTCTATAATGAAGTCGGCNNGTCGGCGGTTTTGAAGAAATAAAAAACTCTATCAGCGGCGATGATGATCTTTTTTTGCAATTAGTGCAAAAGAAAACAAATTGGAAAATCCGGTATATGGTCTCGCCGGAAAGTTATGTGTTTACAACCCCTCCTCGATCGTTTTCTCTTTTTGTCAATCAACGCACAAGGCATGTTTCGGCAAGCAAATATTATCCAATACAAATAAAATTACTGTATTCGCTTGTTCATTTGTTTCACCTTTGCATATTTGTTGGATTCTTTGTTGCTCCATTTATTTCTCTTATCGCGGTACTACTCAAATTCAATATTGATGCCCTGCTCATCACAAAAGGAAAAGATGTTATTCAAGAAGAATTTTCTCTTGTTGAATTTGTGATTGATGAAACTCTTTTAGTTCTTTATTCTTTTTTTATTGCACCGTTAGGATTCCTAAAGAAATTCGATTGGAAAGGATCAGCCAATCAATGAAAGATTTTTTCCATAATCCTGTTGTTACAACAGCTATTAAGATCGTTGTTTCATTCTCATTATTAGGCGGGCTTCTCTACTATTTAGATACAAAGACAATTGTCGAATCATTCAAAAATGCAAACCCTTATTATCTCACGATAGGGTTGATGCTGGCAGTTCTGCAATTGGTAATTCATTTCTTTCGCTGGCGATATCTATTGCGACTTGTTGTACGAGAAATTTCCAACAGAGAAACGTTTACTTCCTTTTTTGTCGGATTCATGGTCGGATTTTTCACCCCGGCACAATTGGGAGAATTTGCCGGTCGAATTGCAAGTCATCCTACTGTAAAAAAATCACATATCATTGCAATTACTGTCGTTGATAAACTGTATTGGTCTGCCCTAACGGTAATTGTTGGCGGTACTGGAATAGCAATGTTCGTTTCTACATACTACGCTGACATTTGGAGTCCTTGGTATAGATATCTTATCACTTCATTAATGTCGGTAGTCATCGTATTTTTTTTATTTCCTGAAAAAATTAAAGAACTTTTAGTACAACTTCCTGCTAAAATTCGTGAACATCGTTTTTATGAAATGGTAGAATTGATAGAGAATATCTTTCACAATAGAAACGCTTGGGT
>DMPG01000373.1:15281-20571 GCA_003456055.1 Bacteroidota bacterium
GCGATCATTCTTCCAATTTCATTCGGCGATTTAGGCGTACGGGAAAGTACAGCGGTTTTTTTCTTTCAAACAATGGGTCTTAATACGGCTATCGCATTCAATGCATCAATTATTATGTCGTTTGCGAATGTCATCGTCCCAACGGCGATTGGCGCACTGCTCGTTATAAAACTAAAAAGAAAATAATGGAATATTTTTTGAATTATATTTCATATCTCCTCATCCCTCTTCTGGCAGTCTATGTGATGCAAATATTTTCCTTTTATAAAGGACTTAAAAAACTTACACCGGGGACAAACAAATTTGAACATAGCATTACGATTATCATCCCCGCGAGAAACGAAGAGAACAATATCGGCCGTTGTTTGCAATCGTTGTTTCTTCAGAATTATCCAAAAGATAAATTTTCGATAATGGTAATTGATGATCGTTCAACAGATAATACTGCAAATGTTGTCAGAGAAGTTTCACGCCTTGCCGGATTCAATGTTACTTTATTCCGCTCTGAAGATTCTTCCGTAATTCGATCACCAAAGATCAGAGCCCTTACGCATGGAATTCAACACTCATCAGGCGAAATAATTGTTACTACTGACGCTGATTGTATAGCACCGCAGGGTTGGATAACTACGATCAATTCATATTTTGAATCACAAATCGGAATTGTAACCGGTTTAACCGTCTATGAAAAAAACATGCAGCTTTCTTCACTGTTCTGGGGAATTCAGTTCTTAGATTTTATTTCCTATACAGCCATTGCTGCTGGTGCGATTGGAACGAATCGTGTCCTCGTGAGCAACGGAAGCAATATGGCATTTAGAATACAAGCGTTTGATGAATCCGGCGGATTTGAGACATTATCACATATCAACACCGGCGATGATTCCCTCCTTGCACAAAAAATTGTTGAGAGCGGGAAATGGAAACCCCGGTTTGCATTTGAGGAATCTGCGACAATTGTAACACAGGCAGTTTCTACCTGGAAAGAGGTTTTGCACCAACGAATGCGATGGGTCGGACAGACAGCATATTATCCTCCCTATATGATGTTTTTTATGATCTGTACATTCATCATGTTTGTTGGATTAACAGTGACTATTCCATTAACAGTGATCGAATGGAATAGTATCCCTTGGATTGTTGCATTGGGAAAATTTTCGGTCGATTATTTTATTATGTATCGTTTCACGATGATGACTCGTACGCACAGTGCGATGAAATATTTTCTTCCCACTGCTCTGATCCATATTCCCTTTGTCCTCATGGCAACGATTGGCGGGTATTTTTTCTCATTTGAATGGAAAGAACAAATATTGAAGAAAGAATCCATTTAAATGTTTACACATACAGGAATCGTACATCAAATGTTCTTCCCATCCTTGGTTTGGAAANNGATGATGGACCGCATTCCATCACTCCGGTAATTTTGGATATCTTGAACAAACATTCTGTTAAAGCAACATTTTTTCTTTCTGGGAAAAATATTATCGGGAAAGAGGAAATTGTCAAACGAATTTCTGCAGAAGGACATTCAATTGCAATTCACGCATTCAATCATTCTCGCGGGTTGGTATTTTCGAAAGAACGGACAAAAAAAGAAATCGAACGGACTTCGCAATTATTGACAGGTTTGACATCACAAAAAATTCGTTTATTCCGACCTCCATTCGGTTTTTTTTCGTGGAATACGATTTCTGCAGCTCGTGAATTAGGATTCTTTCTAATTATGTGGAGTTGCTTACCCGGAGATTTTAATGATTGGTCAACAGAACGAATTGTGAACAATACGCTAAAGAATCTTTCTGATGGTTCGATTATTGTCTTTCACGATAATGATCTTACACAGAATAAGATTATCTCTATCCTTGAACAAAGTATTCCAAAAATACAGCAGCTCGGTTTTGAATTTGGAGCGATTCGATGAAGAGAAAAAGAATTCTGATCGCACCGTTAGACTGGGGGCTTGGACATGCAACCCGCTGTATTCCGATCATTCATGAATTGTCGGCAAGGAACGCAGAAGTAATTATTGCTGCAGATAATCGTCCGGCAGAACTGCTTAAAAAAGAATTTCCGGATCTACAGCATATTCAATTTCCCGGTTATACTCTTGAATATCCTGTAAATGAAAATATGGCCTGGACGATGTTTCGCCAACTGCCGACTCTTTTCAAAGGAATTTCCGCTGAACATAAATACCTAAATGAAATCATCAATTCAAATGCGATCGATGCTGTCATTTCGGATAACCGATGGGGAGCATATTCAAA
Organism: Bacteroidota bacterium; assembly: GCA_003456055.1. GTDB lineage: Bacteria > Bacteroidota > Ignavibacteria > UBA10030 > UBA8401 > UBA8401. The sequence goes on from DMPG01000373.1 coordinate 17,552, forward strand.
ATCAATCCCTTCAATATATATTGTTCACCAGCTGAGAATATTACTTTCTGATTTTATCCGATGGGGACAAGGAATTGTTGATTTTGAAAATAGACAGTTGATCAAAAATTTCAATGAGGTGTGGATACCGGATTTTGCGTCTGAACAAAATCTTAGCGGAGAACTTTCGCATTCGTCTCGATTACCGAGAAATTCATTTTATATTGGTCCGCTTTCCCGATTGATCAAATTGGATGGCATGAGAAAAGAGATGGATATTCTGGTGATCCTTTCTGGTCCAGAACCTCAGCGGTCGATGCTTGAAGAGATATTAACATCACAACTAAAAGAGACATCACTCCGTTCGTTGATTGTCAAAGGAACACCGGAGAAAAATTTCAAGTTAAAGCTTACTGAGAATATAACCGTTGTCAGTTCGTTAACGTCGTCTGAATTATCACAAGCAATAGCCTCTGCTCATGTAGTCATCTCTCGACCTGGTTATAGCACTATTATGGATTTGTCTTTTCTCGGAACAAATGCTATTTTTATTCCGACACCGCAACAGACAGAACAGGAATTCTTAGCACACCGTTTAAAGGAACAAGGTATCTGCTATTCAGAACTTCAAAATGAATTCTCTCTACAACGAGCATTAAAGCAATTCAATGCATATACCGGATTCTCACAATTGCAGAATGATTATTCTCTGCTGCAGCAGAGAATCGATCACTTATTAAAGTCGATAACATAATGCTCCTTTTCCCTTTCCTTTTATACGCTGAAACACATTACCGTTTCAAATATTTTTTCAGCCTATACAAAAAATCTGAACCCGAAATTATCGCTGATGCACCTCATCGTGTGGATCCTGATAAATCATATCCGATCATGATTCTTGTGAAGGATGCACATTTATATCCTGTCGAATTACGATCCGTTAAAGTTACACTCACTCATAATGCAAAAAAAGTATATACCCATACATTTGAATTCTCACCGGGAATATCACTCTCTGCTCACTATTGGCATAAAATAATTGAAATTCCTTTCAGCGGAAGCCTCTCCTCGTGTTTTGGCTTGATGTATGGCGATGTCGAGATCGTTACGATTCAGAATGGAACATTACGAGTCACGCGAAATAACAATCATCGATTCACTTCTAAAGTACCACTGAAGTTCTTTCGTTCAAAAACACATTTGCCTGCCATCAATAATTGGATCTATGGGGATGCGCATACACATTCAACGTTTACAGATGACCAGGTTGAATTCGGATCACCGATTTCCGCTGCCCCTAAATTATGCCGAGCAATGGGGCTTTCATTCTTTGGCGTAACGGATCACTCGTATGATCTTGACGATAGGATCGACAATTATCTTGTGAATGATCATGAATTACCAAAGTGGAAAAAACTTCAATTTGAAATTGATAAGCTCAACTCACATGAGAATGATTTTGCGATCCTTCGCGGGGAAGAAGTTTCTTGTTCAAATTCTGACAATAGTAACGTTCATTTTTTGCTGTTCGGGAATAGAAAATTTTTCCATGGTACTGGTGATGGTGGCGAAAAATGGTTCAAAACACAGAGCGAATACACTATACAAGAGATACTTGCCGCAAAAGAAAAGAACGTAATTACCTATGCATCTCATCCCACTGAAGAAGTCCCTTTTTTGCAGCGAATGTTGTTACGCCGTGGAGAATGGGCAGTCAGCGATATGGCTGAAAAAGAACTTAATGGTATTCAAATATTAAACGGAGAAACAGGTGAAGGATTTTTCAGAGGGATGGAAATCTGGAAGTGGATGTTGAAACGAGGTGAAAAAAAATTTCTTCTTGCCGGGAATGATGCTCATGGAAATTTCAACCGATTTGTTCAAATACGTATTCCAATGCTGTCTTTTATCGAAAAAGAAAGTCAGATCTTTGGGAAGATGAAAACCGCTGTTTTTACTTCGGAAATTTCAGAAACCGCCATCATCGATGCAATCGGTAAGGGGCGAACGGTAGTCACCAATGGACCTTTGTTGACAATTGAAATTGAGACCGATACACCTGACATTGGAAAGGTTGGAGAGACGGTAATTGGGAATGCATTTGTCGTTAAACTTCAGGCAGCAACAACGGATGAATTCGGTAAATTTTCCTCGATCAAAATATTCTATGGCGTGATCGGCAAGAATGAACAAAAATTATTTGAAATAAAAGAATTTAATAATCCATATTCGATCCACACAATCAGTAATTGGCATCGTGCAGAAAACTTTTCGTATATTAGAGCAGAATTATTTACACACAACGCACACGGAATTGACCGTGAAGGATTTTGCTATACAAACCCGATCTGGATCCAGCCGAAATGAAAAACATTTTTTTAATTTCCAATGTTCTATTATCAATTGCATATTCATCCGAGACGGGATTCTCACTCACATCGGCTCCATTGTTATTCAAACCGCTTGTCGCTAATACTTTTGAACCGCGCTTGGGTTTACTTTGGCATTCTAATAACAATCGGTTGAGACTGGATATTGGTAATTCTGTCGATCTGGTTCAATATACGTTTGAAGATCCAAAACAGCATTTAACAATTGGAACTGATTTCTTTACCTATACTCTTCTACGAGGAGAAAAGAATTTTCATTTTCCTGTAGACGCTGTTGACTATTTTTTCGGCTTTAATCTCAATTATGCCGATACGACAACCAATGGCATCGTTTCTTCACGGTTGCGTTTGAGTCATATCAGTGCACATTTTGCAGATGGACATTTTGATGGAAACTCCGGTATTTGGAAAGACGGATTAAATCCCCAAGTCTATAGCCGAGAATTTTTTGACCTGACAATTGGATATTCTCTAATGACTAATTTCCGCGGATATATTGGAACCATATATCTTTGGCACGTCGATCCGATATCAGTGCAGACATTCATCGGATATGTTGGCGGAGAATATCATCTTCAGCTTACAACATCATCCAATGGCTATGCAGCATATCAATTCACTGCAGCCGGTATGCGCCCCAGACACGAATTG
>DMPG01000373.1:20636-22109 GCA_003456055.1 Bacteroidota bacterium
AATGTGGATTTCTAATAAACGAAAAAAACCTTGCGAAGGTTTGACTTAAGTTTTTTTACAACCTTCGCAAGGTTTAATCACTTGGAGTTGAATTTACTGATCTAACGAAGTTATTCTTTATGACGTTAAAAAAAATAGTACTACATCTTAGTTTATTGATCGCAACATTTTTTACAACAACTGTTGCCGGAGTTGCGTGGCTCAATCTTGACCCATTTGATCTTTATAATTTCACTGCAGGACTTCCCTATTCTTTTTCAATTCTTTTTATTTTAACGTGTCACGAATTTGGCCATTATTTCGCCGCCCGATATCATGGTGTCGATGCAACACTTCCATTTTTTATTCCTACTCCTTCGCTTCCTGGGTTTTTAAACTTTGGAACATTTGGCGCTGTTATTCGAACTCAATCTGCGGTTCCATCAAAAAAAGTAATGTTTGATATCGGCGTTGCAGGACCAATAGCAGGTTTTATTGCTACACTTATTATTTTGATCTATGGTTTCACTCACCTACCCGGAAAAGAGTTCATCCTTAAGATTCATCCAGATTATTTTAAAATTCCGGACCAAGGTATTGGTCTTGCATTCGGACATTCGCTCCTTTATGATTTCTTGGCGATTTCATTACCCAATAATTCTAATGATTTTATACCTCCAATGTCAGAAATGTATCATTATCCATTCTTATGCACAGGATGGTTTGGTTTATTTGTTACAGCAATGAATTTGATTCCAGTCGGACAATTGGATGGCGGACACATTTCATACGCAATGTTCGGAGAACGGCACAAAATGGTCTCAAATATTGCATTTGGGATTATTTTTGTTGTCGGAGCGGCAGGATTTCTACCGGTCATTGGAATTGATTCTTCATTTGGTTGGACAGGGTGGATCTTTTGGACATTAATATTATTCTTTTTTATAAAACTTTATCACCCTCCGGTTGAGGATGAAACAGCCTTGGATCCTAGCAGAACGATCATTGGCTGGTTTGCATTCGGAATTTTATTGGTGAGTTTTACTCCATCACCATTTACATTGTGATTTTCAATTGACTCTCGGTACAATTTTCATTATCATTATTTATATTTTAACAATAATATAAGAGCATTCTGCATAGAAAAAGTTCGATACTACAGATTTACAATAGACTTTATTAACGAACGACTTTTTTATTACAGAACGCTTTATTCTTAACCGAGGATAACGCCTCGGTTTTCTTTTGATATGACTCGAAATTATATTTACCTACTTCTCTTTATTCTTGCTATTGTTGGCGGTTGCGATCTCCCAGAGAGTATTGGTGTGGTTGATCAGCAGATACCACCATCCATTTTTGAATCAAATATTTCGCCAAATGAAAAGGATTTTAGTGATCCAAGTATTACCGGATCAATTGTTGAAGTTTCCATCACTGGTTATGTTTTAGCAACGGATGACAACGGATTGAATGATATTGTATCTGTCAATT
>DMPG01000088.1 GCA_003456055.1 Bacteroidota bacterium
TATTTTATTTTTGCAGCAATTCCTTCAGGAGAAAATGTTGACGCAAGCGTCACTTTGATTCGTCCGGAGATCTTTCCTGCTTGATGAGGAATGGAAAATTCTACCGTTCCATAATGATCATCGGGAAGCGTTCTTCCCAGTTCTTCCAGGATTTTTTTCACATATGTATTGATGCGGCGCTCTTGGTCAATGGAATATGTCGATTTCGGCATACGCCCCTCATTCAACAAGATTCATTTACTGTAATTATTAATACTGTAAAAATATACAGTATAACTCGGACGATGTCAAGTTAATTTTTTAGAAAGGATTGTTCATCGTAACAGAGAGGTGCATACGATGCGATAACGAAACAGTACCGATCCTTGTTATTGGTCATCATTATATTTCAATCGCGAAAGTACGATTAACCCTACAATTGCAGAAAGCGAAGATGCAAAGAGGATTGCGATTTTACTGATGATCAACGGCTCACTCGTTGTGAACGCCAAACTGGCGATAAAGAGAGCCATTGTAAATCCAATCGCACAAAGCCACGTTGTTCCGTAGATCATTCCCCAAGAAACATTTTGAGGAAGTGTTGCTATTTTTGATTTCACGGCAATCCATACAAAAGAAAATATGCCAATCTGTTTTCCAATAATTAATCCCAATACAACACCAAGACCAACCGGTGATGTAAGTGCAGCGAAAATGTTCCCTTCGATCTTTACACCGGCATTGGCTATAGCAAAAATTGGCATAATGAGAAAAGCAATAAAGGGATGAAGCGCATGCTCGAAACGATGAAGCGGTGATTGAACCTCTTCACTCAGCGATGCTACTTTGTGGATCAATTCGTTTTCACTCTTTGGGTCTTCGTTTTGTTTCAGCTGATGTATTGCCTCAGTTGTCTCAGTAATAAAATGTTCTGTATTAATTTTTTTGCGGACCGGTATCGTCATAGCCAAAAGCACACCAGCTATTGTTGCGTGGATCCCAGATTTAAGAAAACAGAACCACAGACCAATTCCAAGTATTGTGTATACAGCAGTTGATCGTACGTTGAATTTATTGGCCAATAAAAGTAATACAATGAACCCTGCCCCAATTGCTAACATCAGTAACGATAGTTCGCTTGTATAGAATAAAGCTATGACAAGCACAGCACCCATATCATCCGCTATTGCAAGAGCAGCAAGAAAGATCTTTAATCCTGGAGGAATTTTATCGCCAAGCAGCGCAAGAATACCAAGTGCAAAGGCAATATCAGTTGCCATTGGTATTCCCCATCCGTGGGAGAACTCTGAACCGCCCGGATTGAAAGCAAGATAAATCAGTGCCGGTCCGATCATTCCTCCAACGGCAGCAATAATAGGCAACATCGCTTTTTTAAATGAGGATAGTTCGCCGACAAGGATTTCCCGCTTAATCTCCAGTCCAACAAAGAAAAAAAAGATAACCATCAATCCATCGTTGATCCAGTGCTGTAACGTCTTTGATAATGCAATACTTCCCACACCGATTGAAAAATGTTCTTCCCATAATGAAAAATAACTTTTAGACCATGGGGAATTTGCCCAAAGGAGTGCAATTGCCGTACACACCAGCAGTACAATTCCTCCTGAAGTACTGCTGTGGAAGAAATCGTTAAAGGTATTTGACAATACTGATACTAAATTACTTTTACGTTGTTTCACTGATAACCTTTCTGATCTTTGCATTATTCAAAGCGATAGAATGAAGCCTTAGTGAGTGCTAAGACTTTTATTCTATATTTTAAGATGAACGTTATTATTAAAGCATAGTTACATTTTAGAAAATACCAACCATCTTTGCAATCAGTAAAATTATTGCAATACCAATAACTGCCACCAGCATTATTGCAAATTTTGCACTTCCTTCTTGGTCGGTCTGACTCTCTTTCTGCGTTGTTTCGTTTTTCATAATAATTCTCCGATTCAATTAAATAATAGGGCGATTGATATTTTATAATACTACCAATGCAATATTCCGAACAGTCTGNNGGTTAACAATCCGGATTAAAAAATGAATTGTGAAGATATTATGCGAGTGGCGGATCTCTGGGTTTAGAAGGAAGGGACTCTAAGTAGGTATATTTTGATCGATAATCCGTGTAAACATAAATTCTTGACGATTTGTTTAAAACGAAAAAATCACCAAAAGATATTATGTAAAAAGATATGTCCGATTGAATAATTGGCGCAACATGCTTCTTCACTACCCAGATTGGTGAACCGGGAATTTCTCGAGATTTTTTTTCTGATGTTAATTGATGATGTTTGTCGCCGGAATTCAGCAGTTCTCTCAAGACAATATTACTTCCCACAAGTGCACTGGAACTATAGCATGCAATCAGNNGACGAAATATACTTTAAACTATAATTAAACACAACGGGTAGTCAAATTGATTACGCAAACTAAGGAAACAGTTTAGATGAAGTTACAACGTGACCCGACCTCAAAAAAAATGATTAAGGTGCTACGACATTGAATTCCCCGCATTAAGTAGAATTGCAGTTAATAAAGGAAAACAAACAATATTTGTCCCATACTGCCCGGTAGTGTCATAAATTGGAACGATAGATGAAATGTTTTATATGAATTATATTATAAGGGAAAAAGATATAATTTTGTTAGACATGCTCTATGAGGTGATCAATAACTGTAAAATGAGATTAGGATGGTTTAAAAAGAAAAGAGCCATTCATCTCGCTTGTGAATGGCTCTTTGGTAGAAAAATAATTACGCTGCTACTTTGTCACCGCAGAATTCATCGAATGCAGAG
>DMPG01000382.1 GCA_003456055.1 Bacteroidota bacterium
ATAAACCGGACGTCCTGAAATTTTAGGAACAAAATAATACATCAAACCGAGGAATGGAGTAGTCAGAAAGAATGCCACCGCATTGTGTCCATACCACCATTGTACAAGCGCATCCTGCACACCTGCATAAACCGGGTAACTTTTAAAAAGCGACCAGGGAATTTCGATGGAGTTAACTATATGAAGTACAGCAACAGTAACAAAAGTTGCAATGTAAAACCATATAGCTACATAAAGGTGTTTTACCCTTCGTTTGAGGATGGTCCACATCATGTTCCATCCAAAAATTACCCAAATCAAAGCGATAAGGATATCAATAGGCCATTCGAGTTCAGCATATTCTTTGCTTGTTGTAATTCCCAACGGCAATGAAACTGCTGCAGCAACAATGATCAATTGCCATCCCCAGAAATGGATCCTGCTCAATAGATCGCTGAACATCCTTGCTTTGCAAAGACGCTGTAATGAATAATAGATTCCCATAAAGATCGCATTACCAACAAATGCAAAGATAACCGCATTGGTATGCAAAGGACGAATTCGGCCGTAAGTCATATACTGCAGATTGGCATTCACTTCAGGCATAAACAATTGAAACGATATTGTAACTGCTACAAGCATTCCAACAACACCAAATACGATCGCGGCAATCCCAAAATCGCGGACGATCTTATTATCGTATTGAAATTTTTGAACTTCCATTGAAACCCCGTGAGTTTAGTTTATAGTTGTTTATTTAATAGTATCATTATCATCAAAGAGCATACGAACCGATGGAGTGTATTTATCATCATACTGTCCTGATTTTACTGCCCACAAAAACGCAGCCAGGAAACCAACAGCGATAATAAAACTAAATCCAATCAGCAGTGCGATAACAGCCATTATAACAGCCCTCTTTTTTTTGCGAACAATTGAGTCGAAATGGTTGTAAAGAAAACAATCGTAATCGAACTTGCCGGCATCAATATCGCCGCCATGATCGGAGTTAACTCCCCTTGCAACGCAAAATAAATTCCAAACAAATTATAGATAAATGCAAACGCAAAACTTGAAATAATAATTTTCATGCTGAGAGATGCAAATTGAATAAATTCGGCTATCTTCCTAAACGAATCCCCGCCGATAATTGCGTCTGACGACGGTGAAAATTGCGAAACATTTTCCGAAACAGCAATACCTAAATTACTCTGTAAAAGCGCTCCGGCATCATTCAAACCATCACCGATCATTAATACTTTTTTCCCCTGCGATTGGAGAGATTTTACATAATTTAATTTATCAATCGGTGTTTGGTTGAACTGCAGATCAGTTCCTTTCGGGAAGATTGACTGCAGTCTCACTCTCTCTGATTCATTATCCCCGGACACCACTGAAAATTGCACTTTCTTCTTTAACGACAAAAGAATGGCATCCAAACCATCGCGATATATGTTTTTTATTGAAAAATATCCTTTTACTTCTCCATTAATTGATAGATACGTTCGTGTTTCATTCACAGTTCCTTTGGGAAGAATACCATGACCTGCAAATCCTTGTGAACCGAGTCTGTATATTTTTGAATTGATCGTTCCCGAAATACCTTTGCTGATTTGTTCTGAGAAATTTTCGACGGTGATTTGTTCACCCTTACAATGATCGGCGATCATTTTGCTTACCGGATGTATAGAATTTTTTGCAAGAGAAAATGTCCCAAGTCTTTCTTCATCAGTCAATTCTGTGCCGATATATTCAACTGATGCCTGCTGTGCATGAGTAATGGTACCGGTCTTATCAAAAACAATCGTATCAATTTTGGAAAGCGTCTCAATGACCGATGTATTCTTTATATAGAAATTATTCCTTCCGAAGATACGGAGTGTCATTCCTAACGTAAATGGAATTGAAATTGCAAGCGCACATGGACAAGCAACGATAAGAATTCCGGTAAATGCATTGATCGCCGTTGTGCTGTCTTTTGGGAGCCAATACAATAACACACCAAGAGATACCACGAGTACTACGAATGTAAAATATTTACTGATGGAATTAGAGAGTTCTGAAAGCTCCCCTTTTTCCCTTATTGAGTTATTAAAATTGTTCCACAATTGAGTAAGATAACTTTGCGACACTTCTTTTGTTACTTCCAGTTCTATCATCCCGCCTGCCTGTTTGCCGCCGGCATAGATCATTTCACCAAGGACCTTTTCAATCGGTGTTGATTCCCCGGTAACAAAACTATAATCGATCGCAGCATTTCCTCGAAGTACCATTCCGTCCGCAGGAATAATTTCATTATTTCTAATGATGATCCTATCACCACGTTTCAGCGAAGAAATTGGAACGGTTGTTTCAACACCGTTCTTTTTTACCGTAATGGAAAGAGGAAAATACGATTTGTAGTTTCGTTCAAAGTTCAAGCGGTCGTATGTTTTACTTTGGAATACCCGTCCAAGAAGCAGGAACATCAACAGACCGCTCATCGAATCAACAAAACCGGGGCCGGTCTGTGTTAAAATTTCATACACACTTCTTCCAAATAACAAAATGATTCCAAGAGCTATAGGAACATCGATATTGACGATCTTTTTTTGAAGACCACCATAAGCCGAAACAAAGTAATCAGCACTGCAATAGAAGAATACGGGAATGGCAAGTAATAAATTGAGATACGAAAAGATCGGTCTCAGAAATGATTCTGTGGCATCAACTCCTAAGTATTCGGGAAAACTGAACAACATCGAATTGCCAAAACAAAATGCTGCAACTCCAATTTTGTAATACAATGAGCGGGTTTTCTCACTTTCAAGTTTTTTATCCACTGCATCAAGCTGCAACTCCGGCTCGTATCCAACTGTTGAAAGCAGCACGACAATATTTTTTAAAGATGATTTCGACAGGTCGAATCTGATGAAAACTTGTTTTTTTAAATAATCAACTCGTGATTGGATGACACCGCTGTCAAGTCGATACAATTGTTCTAAGAGCCAAATACATGAACTGCAATGGATGGCTGGGAGAGAGAACGTTACTGACGCAGTTTTACCGTCAGTAAAATCCAATAATTGCTGCTGGATTTTTTCGTCATCAAGAAATGAAAATCTGGATACTTCAATGGTTGAGGGACTGATACCGGGAGTTTGCTGAAGAGCGTAATAGTTACAGAGATTGTTCTGCTGTAAAATTTCATAGACAATTTTACAACCGGAACAACAAAACAGTTTACCATCTTGCTCTACCCGTTCACCGCGAACAGTATCGCCACAATGGAAACAAATTAATTTTGATTCAGATAGAGTTGGGGATTTCTCCATAATTGAATGATAGAACGACAACAATAGTGCCAAAAACTTGAACGCACTATGGAGTATATAATCTCATTGATAATTATTTTTTTTGCAATAATGAAGCGAGACTTGATTGTCTTCTTAATGATGCGAAGATTTTAGTAAAGATCAATTTTTGGAACGTTTGGAATAAATCCTTTCTCGTAACCAAGTTTGAACAATAACTCTAACGCTTGTTTCCCTTTTTCACCCATATCGATCGTCAATTCACTGACATACATTTTCACAAACTTTTCGCCAAGAGCATAGTCTATTCCTCTTCCCCATTTCATCGCATACGGCACTGCTTCGCTTTGATGAGTGTAGCCGTAGTGAATGCTCTCTTTCAACCCAACCGAAAGTTTTCGCGCCAGTTCTTCTCCAAGATCTTTTCGTACTACATCCAATCCTAATGGCAGCGGCAAACCATTCGAATAGGTTTCCCAAAACTCACCAAAATCTAAAATCTTATTGAAACCTTCAGATTGATATGTCAATTGTCCTTCGTGGATCAAAAGACCTGCATCAAATTCGCCGCTATTCACCCTTTCCATAATTTCATCGAATGGAATATCTACATTTTCTATTCCCTCGGTGAAAATTTTGAACAACAATGTAGCAGTNNGCGCAAATAACAAAGCTATATGAGCCAGAGGATTTGATTGGAAAGCAAATTGTAGCAGTGGTTAATTTCCCAGGGGTAGCAACTCTTTTTCCTTTTAATTCTTCCAGTGTCTTATATTTTTTTGATACAATGACCGGTCCATATCCTTCACCCATACTTGCTCCGGTGACCATGATCCAATATTTATCTTCGACATAAGGGAATGTATGCGCTGATATTGCGGTAACTTCCAATTCACCATTCATCGCACGTACGTTCAGCGATTGAATATCT
>DMPG01000171.1:0-741 GCA_003456055.1 Bacteroidota bacterium
GACAATACAGATGATCGCTTTCTTGTCTGTTACTGAGACCGTTGCAAATTGTTTCACCTCTTTTATAATGTGCGAAAGATTTTTAACATTATCGATCGTGGCTGTTACACTCACTTCGGATGTTGCAACCGTATGGACAACCGTTTCATATTTATGGAAGACATCGAATACATTTTCGAGAAATCCTGTCGCTAAAAACATTCGAGTGGATACAATGCTGATCATTGTGATCCCTTCTTTGTAGGCAATGGATTTTACGATACACCGCTTATCAGTTTTTGGTTTCGCTACGATCAATGTTCCAGATGAGCTTGGATTCTTCGAGTTCAAAACACGAACCGGAATATTTTTTTTCACCGCCGGAAGGATCGTTTCCGGGTGAAGTACCCGCGCACCGAAATAAGCGAGTTCTGCGGCTTCGTTGAATGACATGATCTTGATCTTCTTTGCGTCTTTCACAATACTTGGATCGCTGGATAAAATTCCATCCACATCGGTCCAAATCTGGATATCTTCAGCATCCAGCAATGCACCAATGATCGCCGCAGAATAATCCGACCCGCCCCGCCCAATCGTCGTCGTAATCCCGTTTTGAGTTGAACCGATGAACCCTTGAGAAATAACAACATAGCCATTGTTAATTTTTGGCAGAATAATCTCCCGCAATTTTCGTTCCGTAGTTTCAAACTGTGGAACCGCCTTGGTATACTGTTCATCCGTGATCATAAAAGAACGCGCATC
>DMPG01000171.1:756-1148 GCA_003456055.1 Bacteroidota bacterium
CTTTCGCCGTACGCTGCAAATGTATCGAGCGAACGGTTGGTCAATTCTCCCAATACAACAACACCATTCACTAACGCAGCAAGTTCTTCCGCCACTGTTGCCAAATGTTTGATCAAGAATCGCTGCATATCACCTTCAAAAAGATCTTTGACGATCTTTTTGTGACGGGATTCGATTGTTGCTACACGGTTCAATGCTTCTTCCTTTTTCCCTTCGGAAGCCAGCAATGCTGTCTGCAGCAATTGATTCGTAATTCCAGAACATGCCGAAACGATCACGATCGGTTTTCGGGGAAGTTCTTTCTTTACAATCTCTGATAAATTCTTTATTGCTTTGGCATCTTCAACGGATGTGCCGCCGAATTTCATGATGATCATTTTTCTATCTCAATT
>DMPG01000171.1:1164-15830 GCA_003456055.1 Bacteroidota bacterium
TAGAAAAGACTCCACTTCTTATATATAAAAAAAATCCTGCTAAATTGAAAGATTTAGCAGGATTTTTTTATTAGAATCCTAAATCGTTAATTTCCCGAAACAACCTTTTTGAAGAATAATGAAATAATAAAATTCTATGCCGTGCAAATAGGCTGAATCAAAAATCTCATCATATGAATTTATTTTAGGAACCTCATTATTGCATCCGACAATTTAGCACCGCCAAATCGGAATGTATCAATTGCCGGTAACCCGGTCTTGTCTTCAAGTTTTTTTGCTTCGACGGAGCTTTGTTCATCCGTTAATCCAATGGAATTGATGCCAATACCGACAACTTTTGTCGGATGGAAAAATTCAATCACTTGTTCGTGCAGTTTGATAAGTTTGTTGATGTCGGGAATAGGCAGACCATAATCATCGTGTGTGCGTGTTGGCTGCACACACATAATCATAGCATCCGGCATAGTGCCATGTAATAGTCCAAATGTCACACCGCTGTATCCTTGGTGTGTAAGTGCTCCTTGACCTTCGACAAAAATATAATCGAATCCTTCGGCGATAGAAGCATCGATACATTTTTCAATCGAGCCGGCAATATAATCACTGATGATCGCATCAACGGCAATTCCTTTTCCGGAGATCATTATTCCGGTCTGACCTGTTCCAATGAAATCGCTCTTTAGTCCTCTTTTCTGAAATTCGTTATAGACTTGAAGCATCGTCGTCATTTTTCCGATGTTGCAATCTGCACCAACGGTGAGAATTGTTTTTGCTTTTCTCGTGCGATAGTTTCCTTTAGACACCACTTCATATTCGTGAGGAACTTTACGCCAATCAGTGATCGTAACATTATTTTCATATGCCAATTTCACAAACTCTTCGTTATCCGAAAGAATTGTATGCAATCCGCTCAGGATATGCATTTTATTTCGAATCGCAGTTTTGATCCATTCGCGCCACATATCCGGTAAGCGTCCAGCCGACGGCGCAATTCCGATCAATAAGTGAGTCGGTTGGAATTTTATTCCTGCTTCAACACTTCCAACAACCGGAACATTACCGCCGTATCCAAGAATATCTTGAGCGGTTTTCCCCACTTTTGTGCTGTCTATGATTGCCACGACTTCACCCGGCATATAAATGATGGCGGCATTTGCCGTTTTTGATCGTAATGGACTGAATCTACCTTCGGCAAGAGCAAGAATTCTACGTTTCATAGTTATGATACTTTTATCTTTAATATGTTTTAAAAACAATTTATGATCATTCACAGACTGTTGCGTTCCCAAAAAACTCCGTCCACAAAACCTTGAATTGTCGTATCATCATCAGCCATTGCTAAACGCTTCTCTGAAATAGAAGCAAATTTTTCATCAATTTCAATTCCTAAATACTCCCTCCCTAATTTTTTTGCAACAACCGATGTTGTTCCTGAACCGAGGAATGGATCGAACACTACGTCATCTTTTTTTGTACTCGCCAATATGATCTTCGCTAAAAGTTTTTCGGGTTTTTGTGTCGGGTGTTCGGTGTTTTCCGACATTGACCAAAACGGAACGGTCAGATCGCTCCACAAATTTGACGGGTGTGTAAGACGAAAGTTTCCACTTTCAGATTTTTTCCAATCTTTGGGATTTCCATGATCGGTATACGGGGCAATTACTTTGCGTTTCAGTTTCACTGCATCGAGATTAAATGTAAATTTATCCGACAGTGTACAGAACCAAATATCTTCAGAAGCATTCTTCCAATTCGCTTTTGCACCGCGCCCTTTCTCCCGTTCCCACGTGATCCTATTCCTGACGATAAAATATTTTTCCGCAATTTCTTGTATCGCTCTTGACGAGCGCCAATCACCGCAAATATAGATCGATGCTGTTGGTTTTAATAGGCGGACTAATTTTGAAAGCCACGAGTCCATCCATTCTGCATATTCAAGGTGTGATGTTGCACGAAATGTATCGGTATTGAATTTCTTTGTAAGATTATACGGAGGGTCAAGAAATAAGAGATCAACAAATGAATCCGGAAGAAATTCTGATACATCATTAATACTTTGATTGATCGTTGTGCCAAGCACATGAGAGACATCAGTAAGAGTTTTCAATTCAAGAAGGCGTTTCTTGAATTTCAATCGTTCGGTATTGGTGAGCGTAATGGTTTTGTTACGCGGGGCTTTTTTTGTCATACGTAAAATAGAACCTTTGGGATGCTTAATGGAATTTGTGAATATACGATCATGCTCGCGGATGGAATTGTTTGTGCTGCTGTTTTAAATGTTCCCGGTCGATATGAGTATAAATTTGTGTTGTTGAAATATCTGCATGGCCAAGCATTTCCTGTACAGAACGTAGATCGGCCCCTCCCTCAAGAAGATGTGTGGCAAATGAGTGACGAAATGTATGAGGATGAATTTCCTTTTTTATCCCCGCTCTGCGGGTATAATCCGTAACGATCTGCCAGATTGAAATACGGGAGATTGGCGTTCCACGAAAATTCAGGAACACTGCATCATTCGAGCGTTTTCCCGCAGCCAGTGCTGCACGCAAGCGTCTTTTATATTCGTTGATCCATTTCAAAGCAAATTCGCCGATCGGGACAAGGCGTTCCTTTGAACCTTTACCGAATACTCGGACAAGTTGTTGTTCTTCCAGAATATTTGTCAGTGTCAGACCGGTTAATTCTGAAACGCGTATACCGGTTGCATATAACGTTTCCAAGATCGCTCTGTCACGCCAGACAAATTTTGTTGCTGTGGGAGATGATGGGTCAGCAGCGTTAAGAATTTGATCAATCTCTTCAATGCTCAAAACGTCGGGAAGATGTTTTCCTTTTTTGGGAAGTTCAATATTCTGCGTTGGATCGAAATGAACTTTTTTTTCACCGACAAGGAATTTATGTAATCCTTTGATTGCAGAAATATTGCGCGCTATACTTTTGGGAGACAGACCAAGTTCTCGAAGGGTTCGTATAAATGCCGAAACATGTTCTTCTTCAACGTGATCAAATTTTTCAATTCCTTGGTCGTTGAGGAACAAAATATATCGATTAATGTCCCGTTCATACGCTTCAACCGAATTTCCTGCAAGACTTTTTTCAAGTTGAATGAAACGATAATACGATTGTTTATCGAACTTCATTTGAGATCGATATTATCAATGGTGCGCTGCAATCGTTTCTCTGTTCCGTCAGCAGGGTCTGTAATACGTTTCGAACGTTCCGTTTCATTCCCATCGTAACCGTTCGCCGGTGCGATAGTCTCTTTTTCCGGATACTGCAACCGAGAATGATGTATCCCAACAAGGATCTTTACAAAGCTTTCTTTAATACGATTCAGATCCCGTAGATTTAAGGTGCATTCATCAAGTTCACCTTCCAACAACCGCTGCTTTATCAATGCATCAACATTTGCTTCAATTTTATCAATGGTTGGCTCAATGATCGCCCTAGTCGATGCCTCAACTCCGTCGGACAGCATAACAATAGCAGTTTCTTTTGTTGTTGGTTTCGGTCCTGGATAACGGAAATCATTCTCGTTCACGTCGCCTTTGTTCTTTTTCTGACGGACTGCTTTTTCATAGAAGAACCCGATATGATTTGTACCATGATGCATCACAATAAAATCCATAACGTTAGAAGGAAGATTATGATCTTTTGCAAGCGCAATTCCATCTTCGATGTGAGCAGCAATAATACGGGCGCTTTTTCGCGGACTCATCGTGCGATGTTTATTCTCTGTCCCAAGTTGATTTTCAACAAATAATTCCGGGTTCATCATTTTGCCAATATCGTGATACAAGCCTCCAACACGCGCCAAGGTTCCGTTGGCTCCAATGGCATCGGCTGCGGATTCAGCCAATGTGGATACACTTACACTATGATGAAATGAACCCGGCGCTTTGTGCAGCAGATCCTTTAACAGAGGATTGTTCAAATCGGAAAGATCAACAAGCGTCAGTTCAGTGGAGATCTTAAATATTTTCTCCATGAAGATCAGTAATCCATACGTGATCATTGGGGAAAGGATTGCATTGAATGATGCAACAAGCAATTGATTTCCCAATATCTCCATCGATTCATATCGCTCCAACCCGAGCGCAATGATCGTAATTGCGTATCCAATGAACACAAAAATAATCGAACGAAATATTTGTGTTCGTTTTTTAATGTCTCTCACGGTGTAGATAGCAAAAGCACCTGCAACAAGTGAAGAAAGCGCGATGCTATAATCATTCCCACGGATTCCGGCCACAAGAAGAGAAAGAACAACCGTACTGTAAAATGCAACACGTGAATCAAAAATAATTGTCAAGATCATTGAAACAGCCGGGATCACGATCAAGTATCGAAGCGGAAGATCTCCTGAGATTTGCACCGTAAGAAATGCAATAAAAGCGGTGAAAAGAAAAAGGAGTGAGATCAACAGGAGTTTTGCATTATCGTTATAGATCTTTTTTCTAAACAGGAATATATACATCGCAATCATCCACATGATTGCAAAGATGCGAAGAGACTTCCCAAGGAATGTTACATACACATTGATACCGGCACCGCGCTCTTCTTTCGCTTTGCGCATGGAATCCAGTTTCAATTTTATCTCCGGCGTGATGCGTTCCCGCTTTGCAATAATGCGTTCGCTCTCGCTGATCGCACCGACTGTTCGCGGAACAAGATCCTCCGCAAATTGTATTTCCCGTTCAGTCTGCTCTTTTTGGTAGATGAGATTCGGTGATAAGAATGTCAGGGCGATCTTCATTGCCAATGAAACCGTGTCGTTCTCTCTCTTATATCCGCTAATAAATGTCTGTTGAACAGATTTCCCCAGCTCATATTTATCCAAATATTTGTTCAGCGGAACAATCTGTTCATTTGTTCTCTTTCTTTTCGCGATCAATTCATCATCACGGAATTGGGATTTTCGGACATCAACAATTCCCTGCAGATACAATCCGTTTACGACCAGTAAAACATCGCGACGCAGTTTTTCAAGGGAATATGTAGGCGGTGTACCCAATTTCCGGCGTTCAGCATTTCGCAAAATCCATAATGTTCTCCATTCGGAATCGCGAAATTGGATCGGAAAATTTTCCAATACCGCTTTAACCTCACTCTCATCTTCTTTCCGCCGATCGATGATCCTTTCAAGAACTTTAAAAAATCGTTGCAACGAATCGAGATTTTCTTCAACTACCGATTGGTTCTCTTCAAATACTTTATAGACTTTATTCGAGGCAAGCTCGCGTTCTCGTTGATATTCGCGATCATCTTTATAAATAGGGAATGCAAATGGCGCATACAGATCGTTTTCCGCCCAGATCATCCCCACAGGATAATCGGATTCGACGGAAAGACCTTGCGGAAACATCAATGCAATAATTACAACAAATGAACCCAAAATGATCCACTTTGCCGTTAGACTGTTTTGTTCGCTTAATGAATGTATTAGACGGGAAATTTTTTGCATAAGAATTAAATCAATATGAAAAGAAAAAGAGAGAGAGGCAAGATTCAGTTCAGATGATAAACGATATAATAAAAGAAATTTCTTAGAGACATCTCAACATTATGGAATCATTATTGTGACGAACTTCGTGAGGTTTGGTTCCATGGAATTGTCACACTTCGACTCCGCTCAGTATTTCAATTCTTAATAGCAATCATTGTTGAGACTGTTTCTGATAAAATCTGGTACAATTACTTTAACCTTTGTTTATCATTCGTTATATTCATACGTATTCATTCACTCTGTTCATTGGAATTATTATGCTTCACCGCCCAAAAAAGTCACTCGGTCAAAATTTTCTGCAGGACGAAAATGTTGCCCACAAGATCGTTAAATTATTCAATCCGATTGAAGGTGATCGTGTCGTTGAAATCGGTCCTGGAAAAGGGGCGCTGACGGCATTATTGCTCAATACACTCCCCCATATTACGGCAATTGAACTGGATGATGACCTCGCTCCTCTATTACAGGAGCAATTTGGCGAAAAGATCACGATCATTCATCAAAGTATCCTTGATGTTTCATTGCCGGACCTTCAGGCTCAACTTGGCAAACCAATTCGCTTGATCGGAAATATCCCTTATAACATCACTACTCCAATCCTGTTCCATGTTGTTGATTCACTCCCTGCAACAAAGGATTTTATGGTGATGATGCAGACTGAAGTTGCACAACGTATTGTGGCAAAACCACGCACAAAAGAATACGGTATTCTTTCCGTTTTACTTCAATATTACAGCACTCCAAAGATCCAGTTCGCCGTTTCAAAAAATTCTTTTTTCCCCATACCAAACGTCTCATCTGCAATTTTACATCTTGATTTTGAAAAACCGTTCCCACTAAGAGCAAACAATGATCAGCTCTTTAGAAAGATCGTACGCGGAACATTTGGAATGCGGAGAAAAACCTTACGGAACGGATTAAAAGGAATTCACGTGCCGATAACCGAATTTGAAAGACTCTCTGTTGACCTTGAACTGCGACCAGAGGAACTAACAGTAGCGGATTTCGTCAAACTTAGCGACGAATTAATAGAATTTGCCCCTCAAATATTGAATATCCAGACGGAGGAATCCGATGACTGAAGAAACATACAAACCGCAGGAACTCATTGAGGTTGATGATGAATTAATGGACGATCTCCGCGATCTTATCCAAACAAAATCAGATTTTCTGATTAAGAACATCCTGAACGATCTCTACCCTACAGATATCGCACACATTATCGGACGTCTTGAATTTGAAGAGGGAGATTATCTTTTTTCGTTACTATCACCGGAAGATCAAGGACGGGTAATCGTTGAGTTAGATGACGATCATCGCGAACATTTTCTTGAAACACTCAAAAGTCATCAAATTACCGATATCGTTGAAGAACTGCCGTCCGATGAAGCAACCGATATCGTCTCTGAACTTTCCGATGAAAAAGCGGAAGCGGTGTTGGACGAACTAAGCGTTGAAGATTCTCAAGATCTGAAAGAGCTGCTGCAATATGACGAGAACACCGCCGGCGGTTTGATGCAGAAAGAAGTGATCACTGTTCAGCAAAAAGATACAGTGAAGAAAGCAATTCAAGCGGTGCGTCGAGCTGTCAAAGAAGATGAGGGACAGCATTTTTATTTCGTGTATGTTGTTGATGAAAATGACAAACTGGTTGGTTCATTATCGATCTCTAATCTCATTCTTCTTTCGCCTGCGCGACGAATCTATAAAGTAATGGACACTGATATTATCAGTGTAAAAACAGACGTCGATCAAGAAGAAGTTGCGAACATCTTCAAAAAATATAATCTTGTTGCGGCACCGGTCGTCGATTTTTCCGGAAGAGTTGTAGGAAGAATTACTGTTGACGATATCGTTGACGTTATTGAAGAAGAAGCATCTGAAGATATCTTTCGGCTTGGTGGTGTTGGTATCAATGAACGTCTCTCAACACCACCTCTTGTTTCACTGCGTAAACGATTGCCCTGGTTATCGGTCTATCTTGTCACAGGATTAATCACTTCCAGTATTATCAATATCTTTCATTCGACCATTGAATCCTTGGTAATCCTTGCCGCACTGATGCCGCTGGTTGCAGGAATGGGCGGAAATGCCGGAACACAAGCGATCACATTAATGGTCCGCGGTATCGCACTCGGAGAAGTTGATTTTTCCAACGCACGAAAAGCACTGTTCAAAGAACTTTCTGTCGGATTATTGAATGGTGCGCTGGTCGGATTTTTAGCCGGAACAGTCGTTGCACTGGTGTACGGAAATATTATCCTTGGCGTTGTGATGTGCCTTGCAATGATCACCAACTTGTTCATTGCAGCATTAATGGGAACACTTGTTCCCCTCGGATTAAAATGGGCTAAAATTGATCCTGCTCTGGCATCAGCGGTACTTGTGACAACCTGCACCGATGTATTTGGGTTCGTTTCATTCTTAGGATTCGCTACGCTTTTTCTTTCAATGCTAACGTAGTATTTCGATGAAAAGAATCTCCTTTTTTAAATCTTCAGATATTGTCACAATTGCATTTGTTGCTGCTTTAAGCATTGTTGAAGCACTATTCTCTTTTCGAATTCAGCATTGGTTCTTCTTCGTGTCTTTAAATACATTGTTGATCGCTGCTATCATAATAAGTTCTTGGTACGTTCACACAAAACAAAGCAATGTCAATGCGATCATCACTTTTTTCCGTGATTGGTATCTTGTACCGTACATTCTGCTGATCTATACACAATCATCTTCTATCAATCATTCAATTCATCAGCGGGATTACGACGATTTTCTTATCGCAGCTGATCGATTTATTTTTCATACTGATCCGACACAATGGATCTACCAATTCTCCCATCCATTGGTCACAGAAATATTGCAGATCGCATATTCATCGTATTACCTTTTCTTTATCGCATTGTTTTTTGAATTGTATCGAAGGAATAATCGTGACGATTTTAATACCGGAACAATGCTGGTTGTGTATGGATTCTATCTTTCCTACGTTGGTTATTTACTGCTTCCGGCTGTAGGTCCGCGATTTACACTTCATAATTTTTTCTCTACTGAGACAGAACTACCAGGAATTTTTCTTACCGATTATCTACGCATCATCGTAAACTCAGGGGGTGGTGTACCGACAGGCGTTCCCAATCCGATTGATTTTGTCCACCGCGATGCATTCCCAAGCGGTCACACACAATTAACATTGGTTGCAATGTATATAGCATTTACTACGGAGACAAAAATTCGATGGTGGTTATTCGTCGCCGGCTCGTTACTCATTATTTCCACAATCTATATGCGGTATCATTACGTTACGGATGTGATTGTCGGGGTGGTGTTTTTCGTTTTTACTGTTTGGAGCGGGGAAAAAATAAATACGTGGTGGAATGAACGAATTAAGAAGGTTTAATGAAAACATCTTGCCTCGCTGGCTAATTTTTTTTATATTTGTATGCTAAAAAAGCCATCTTGATTAGTTCAGATGGTTTTTTATTCTATGGTGTCCATAGTTCAGTCGGTTAGAACGCCAGGATGTGGCCCTGGAGGTCGTGGGTTCAAATCCCACTGGTCACCCAACGAAATTGGGCAATTTAAGAATTGTCAAAGCGTAGAAATTGTTCGGTTTTAAGCTATTACCATGGGCGGGAAGAACCATGAACTATTCCCAAGAATTGATCGATCGGTCACAGAATTTTGCTATACAAATTATTCACCTTGCTGACTTACTACCGAACAAACGTTCAGCCGGTATTATAGCAAGACAAATAATTCGATCTGCAACATCGGTTGGAGCAAATTATAGAGCAGCATGTCGTTCTCGATCTCATGCGGAATTCGTTTCAAAAATGCATGACGTGCAAGAAGAAGCAGATGAAACACAATATTGGATAGAAATGTTGTACAAAAGTAATTCGATTCCAGAAGGTAGCTATAACGTTCTTTGGAAAGAGGCATCTGAACTTACTGCAATATTCACTGCTTCATATACAACGGCACGAAAGAATAAGAACAAAGAAAAGTAAGAGTTTTTTTTAGTTTCACAATTATCAATTATACAATTCCACATTTAAATGCTCCCATCGTCTAACGGTTAGGACACAAGCTTTTCAAGCTTGGTATACGGGTTCGATTCCCGTTGGGAGTACTAAAAATCCTGCTTAAAAGCAGGATTTTTCGTTTTTGTAGGANNACAAAAAAAAACAAATCCTGCTCAATGCAGGATTTGTCGTTTTAAAACTATGCCCATTACAAAAAAAATAAAATCATTTTTTGTACTCCAACAGAACAAAATGTGTATCCTCTGTTACAATGCTGTATGACTGAAGCAGCATTTCTCTATTCGATATCCAATAGCGAGAGAACTCTTCCGATTCCGGAGTTCGATTCTTTCCCATTATGACATACCGGTCAGTGATGACGGGAATTGGTTCGGTAGAAAAATACTTTACACTGAATGTTTTTAATGGAAGACGACTTGAGATCATGATCCTTTGTCCAACGCCATATCCGGTCAGCAATGCGACCGTTCCATCCTGATACCTCGAATGCAGTTCTTCTCCAAACACAACGGCGGAACGGGAATGTTCATCATAACTTTTTGACGCATCGTTAAATATTGCCACCCCCACCGATGGTACAACGATCTGCATGACCGGCATCGTAAAAAAACAAATCACAACAAATGGTTTGAAGATTTTTGATGGTTCCGTTCGAAACAATCCTTGCAGACTTAATGCGCTTGCGATAGAAAGGAATAATCCGAATGTTAGGAAAAATCTCCAATTCCACCACCATTGGTCGATCTGGACGAATCCAATGAGAATTGCCCAAAGAGTAAAAAATGCAGGGAGAGAAAAGAACAACATCACAAGTATTTGTTCTTTTCGTAATGATAACTTTTTTATTGAAACAATTGCCACAATACTTGCACCGAGCATCATGGGTCCGAAAATCCAGAGCAACGCTTTTCCAATAACAAGAAAAACATCCTGCGGTCGATCGTGTAACGTTGCCCGCACGGCACTTGTACCGACAGAATATGTCCAATGTGCAAATTTCAAAGCATCATCGTATTGAGCATAGTTCCAGATGAACCAGAACACTATTCCGAGCCACGATATTCCTGCAATCACAATCATCGTAAATGTTGCATATTTCTTATCCTGTTTCCACAACTCTATTCCCTTATGCAATGCGATAATTGAAATAAACGGGACAAGGATCCACGCTTCGTACCGGCAAAGTGTTGCACTAACAATAGCAATGGAACAAAGTATCATCCAACGCTCATTCCCGGTTTGTATCCATTTTAATAGAGCTAATCCTCCGAGTGTAACAAAAAATATTAGCGGCATTTCGTTCATCGGAGTCATTGCGATGTAGAGGATATTTGGATTCAGTGCGAATAACAACGAAAAAGTAAATGCAATTGATCGTGACTGAGCAAGTGATTCTATAATAAAGAACAATAGAAGTCCTGTTCCAACAAGAAACGGCACTCCGATCATTGCGCCCGCAATTCCCGTATAGAATAGAGCATCAAAAGCTACAAATGGGAGTAAGAGAAGGTGCGGAAGAGGAAGCCATACCGTGCCGATATTATTGATTCCGGGATGCTGCGAATCGATGAACTGGCGTGCACGGACAATATGGGAAACTGCATCGCCAAAATATGTGAACGAAAGATTATCGTGATAATATAGAATAACAAACGTTATCAATGCAGCACAAATTAGAATGAGAGAAAGAACGTACTCTTCTCTTACCTTTAAAAAGTTCATGTCAGCATACTCCGAACTTTTTTTTCCGCTATTATTCATTGTGGTTTTAAGGAAAGGACATTGAATTACAATTGCCGATTTTCGGAACGAGTATTATTGAATTGAATTCCTAATGATAGAGAACACAGAGCATTATTAAATTTCTAGAGACATCTGAAAAATCGGTTGTCCATTGTCATTCTGGGTATAATAGTCAAAAAGTGTTGATAAAATAACTGTAATTTGTTCTTTGAAATAGTGTTATTGGTAGAAAACTCACTACACAATGAGATTCTATGAATAAAAACTGCATACAACAATTTTTCTCGTTGCACATTGTTATGTGTTAATAATAAAGTAACATCGCGTTCATTGTTGTTGTCGAATTGCTAACAGACTGCGAACAACTCACCAAAAAATCAACCTTAAAGCGGCGAATTTGTTTCAAAAACGCCTAATGAGGCTTTTTTTTTCTAGCGTTGTATACGGATTCCCCGCCTGCACTTCAAAAATCTTATACGGTGGGCAGGGATTCCCGTTGGGATTACAACAACAATTCCACAATTTAGAAAATGTGTTTTAGTTGTGTTGTCTGGGAAATGTTTCGACAGTTTTGTTCTGATAGGTAAAGAGAATTCCAAATCAACTTGTGAAATATTTTTATGTTCCGCATTTATAATATTCTCTAATATATCAATTCGACTTTTGCCGGAACATTATCCACTACGATATACCCATTGATCGGTTGTACACCACTATCATTGATCAATGCTCTTTTTAATGGAGGTGAGATCAAGGAAATTGGGATCTTNNAGTAGAGATCAAAGAAATTGGGATCTTGATCGGATTTTTTTTGGCATCGATTGTTCCGGTAATGAGTATCTGTGTTAATCCTAAAGGCAAATGGGATATTTCATACGAAAGCATTCCATAATGCGTTGGAAGATTTTTGACCGACAATCCTTCGTTGACCCATTTATCTTTTAGTCCGGCACCCAGCACGATCGAATGTTCATCATCGATCTCGTAGACGAACATTGCACGAATAGCGTTGATATAATCGGAACCGACCCACGTATGAGGCATATCACCAATGAAGCGCTGCGTACGATATCCGTTTGCTACTACCTCTGCCCAATGATTCCATCCTTGGGGACGCTGGTCGTGTAAGAACCATTCCATGACGGTGTGTGCCCGCTCCTTCTGTCCGAGATATACNNAACGTCCCTGCATTTCTGATCTCGTACGGCGTGTACGCGTCCCACGATATTTTTTCCTCTGCCCGTTGAACGAACCAATCAAAATATTTATCAAATGTATTTTTATAAGCGGGCTGTGGAACAAAATTCATCTCACCGTTCGGAAAGAGCGCAATGGAAGTTGAGGTCGCATCGAAATCCCCTTTCTCAACACAGCCGGGGATATAGTTGATGTTATGATTCTTCATTGACAAAGCAATTGAATTATAGAGATCAATTCTGAACGCATTTGCAAGACTGTCATACTCGCGTGCTTCTTTCTGTTTACCAAGTATTACAGCAGCAGATGCGGCATCCTTTAAACCTTTTCGGACAAAGAAATTATCCCAATACGAATGCATTGGTTTATCGGAATATCCTTCATGACTGATCGATTCGGTTACTAATCCGTAGAACGCTCTTTTCTCGTTGTTGCCATCTCTGTATTCTATCGTCATTCGCTGAGCGCGAAGTGATTGAATATAATTGACAGCGCCAACAATGTTATTCCATCGTGCCCTTAAAAATGTTGTATCATTCGTGAATCGAAAATATTCCATAATTCCAAAGATCAATTCTCCGTGACTATCATGTTCCGGAACGGGATCAGGTCCGCGCCAATCAACAACGCACGGAACCGCACCGCTCTCATATTGATACGATGAATACCACTCAAGATATTTTTTGGGCTCTTCTGTAATTCCAAGTTTGAGCAGCGCATCAGACGTCATTGAACCGTCACGGATCCACGAACGTTCGTATGAGCGTGAACCGGGTTGAAATCCGAATTGATCTTTGTTGATAAGGATGTAGGCAAGGTTTGAACGGATAATATCAATATATCGCTCTGCATCTGCTGGAACTGCGAATTGCACAGTATTCAATCTCTTCTTCCAGAATGATTTCACTTCGGAAAATGCATTTGCAAACTCTTCAATTGAAGGATTTTTTTCTTTCCATCGATCCCCTTCCGGTGTAAAGGGAACTGCCCCAATAACAATGAGCGAATCACCCGGCTTCAGATCGAATGAATATTGGAATGCGGCCGAGGTCATTCCATTTGTATTTGCTGCCGAAGAATTCGAAGGAAGTTTATCATGACTGATATAATCGGTTATATCTCCGGCATCAATTGTAGTTGCACCGAAGGCGGTTGGAGAATCAGAAACATAGAGAGTTTTCTTTCCAACGATCGCTTTATTTTTTTCCATCGAGATCGATTCCGTTTTTGCAAATCCGCCGTCATAATTCAGCCATTGCGAAACTGGATTGACCTGAAACGGACGAATTGAGAGATACAGCGAACCTTTCTGAACTTTGTGCGAAATATTCTTTATGACATATCGTGCAAGTATTGCTGAACGTTCAGCTTCTCCGTTTGCTAATACAGTTACATCCAATGTCACGTCATCGTATGATCGATGGACTGTCGGAATTGGAATATAATTTTCTTCCAATGATTGTGTTGTCGCAGCATTCGCCCAGGTGAGAAATTGTTTTCCGCCGTCAAGTGAGATGAATGGTTCCAAGGAAAACCGTTGTTTATCCACTTCAAAAGCTCCATTCTCATCAACCAATGCCTCTCGTGTATCCGATGGAACTCCGACTATCGTCCAATACGATTGTTGTTTCAAAAAATAGCGGGGATAAAATCCTGAAGGTTTATTGTTAGCGATATGGGCATATAATTGATTCGGCGTAGAGAGAGAATCACTCGAAATAAGCGATACTTCTTCCAATCGAAAAGGAAGTTTTGATCCATTACGCTTCATCTGAATTTTTAAATACCGTGCCTGCGATTCCGGCGTGAAGTGAACGACCGTACCGGAAGTTCCATTGCTCACGGAATAGATTTTATCATACTTCTTTTTATCATAGGAAGTAAGAACATCATAATTCAGACCTTTCAACGATCTATCCCATGTCAATTGAAGAGCACCGAACTCTTTTTCATACTGCAAGTCAAGTTCGATCCATTCATTTAATGCAGATTTGGAAATCCATGAACCATTCTTCCCCGAAAGAATATTTATCGGATTTCCTTTCTTTGCGAATGAAGAAACTGAAACGATCGGCAATGGAATCTCATTTGGCGGCATAGGAACTGTTGTCAGTGTTACATCATCGATCCAGACACTGCCGCTGCCGCCGGTTCCGGCGGTGACAACAATTTCT
>DMPG01000183.1 GCA_003456055.1 Bacteroidota bacterium
TACACTTCCAACGAGAAGAATATCTGGACATTTCTTCGTGTGGAAAATGACACGCTCGTCACCGGATTCCGCCAGACCAACGGCTGGGCGCGCACTCGCACCGTTTATTTTGCGATGGCGTTCAACAAACCGATCGCATCGTACGGTCACGCCCGCTACGATCAATCGGTCTACCGCGGATTCTGGAGAAAGTTCGACGTGACGAAGAATTTTCCGGAGATGGCGGGAAAGAATATCAGAGCGTATTTCAATTTTGATCTGAATGGAAATGAGAAAATAAAGATCAAATTTGCGCTCTCATCGGTCAGCACCGAAGGTGCGATGAAGAATCTTGTCAGCGAAATTCCCAGCTGGGATTTCGAACAGGTGAAACAAGAAAGTCAGGCGTTGTGGAACAAGGAACTTGGTGCAGTGGAAATAGAAAGCATTACACAAAAAGATAAAGAGACATTCTACACTTCGTTGTATCACACCTATCTTAGTCCGAACACGTATATGGATGTGGACGGGCAATATAAAGGACTCGATCAGAACATTCACCGTGCCGAAGGATTTACGAATTACACAACATTCTCTTTGTGGGATACGTACCGCGCGCTTCATCCCCTCTTCAATATCCTTCAGCCGAAACGGAACGGCGATATGATCCGCTCGATGCTTGCGCATTACGATCAGAGCGTTCACAAGATGCTTCCGGTCTGGTCACACTATTCCAATGAGAATTGGTGTATGATCGGGTATCACAGCGTTTCCGTTATTGCGGATGCGGTTGTGAAAGGAAATAATTCATTCGATGGAGCGAACGCTCTCGATGCAATGGTCACGACGGCAAATCAAAAATATTACGACGGATCGGAATATTATATTCCAATGGGATATGTGCCGGACGATAAGAACTCATCCTCCGTTTCCAAAACACTGGAATACGCATACGACGATTGGGCGATCGCGCAGATGGCAAAGAAACTCGGCAATGAAAAGGTCTATGCTGAATTCAGCAAGCGTTCTGAGAATTTCAGGAATGTCTTCGATCCCTCTATCGGATTCATGCGTCCCAAAATGAGCGATGGAACATTCCGAAAGAATTTCAGCACACTGGAAACGGATGGTCAGGGATTCATTGAAGGAAATTCATGGAATTATTCTTTATATGTTCCGCATAATGTCCCCGCGCTCATTCAGCTCATCGGCGGGAAAAAACGTTTCTCTCAGTATCTCGATTCACTCTTCACCATGCATCTTCCTGATGAATTCTTTGCACATAATGAGGATATCACGCGGGAAGGGATCATCGGAAACTATGTTCACGGCAATGAACCGTCGCATCACGTTGCATATCTTTCCAATTGGATCGGCGAGTCGTGGAAAACGCAGGAGCGCGTACGGATGATAATGGATTCAAAATATTCCAACACTCCGGACGGCTTAAGCGGCAACGATGACTGCGGACAAATGTCTGCGTGGTATATCTTCAGCGCGCTCGGATTCTATCCCGTCGCTCCCGGCTCAGTACAATATTCCATCGGAAGTCCCTTGGTGAAGAGCGCGAAAATAAAATTAGAGAATGGAAAGATTGTATCGATCGAAGCGAAGAACCAAAGCGCGAAAAATGTTTACGTGCAGAAGATACTACTGAACGGAAAAGAATGGAAAGAGAATTATTTCATCCATTCCGACATCATGAATGGCGCGAACATTGTGTTTGAGATGGGAGCAAAAGCGAAGAAGAAATAATTGATTTGAATTGTTTATGAAGGCAAAATTGTTTGGAACTCTTTAATCAAATTTTTATCAATTGATGTTGACAACTCTCGAAGCCATAACTCAATGAACGACCGGTCAAAACCGGGATTCCGTTGAAGAATGCTTTTTGCATCTTCGATGTCTCTGGGTCTGCCCGCAAAGATCTTGTGAATGATAATATCTTCTAACGAAGCATATTTCACCGGGTAGCCTTCTACCAAGACAGGATTTGCCCTTTCCATCGCTTGTCGCTCATACGCTAAGAAAGAGAAAATGAGATCAACACGTATTTTTGTGTTTTGATCATAGAGTGGAAGAACATTTGATCGTTGTACGAATTGAGTCACATCATCTACTGCAGGAAACAGCTGAATTGTTTTGGCAAGTTCTTNNGCGCCGCTGTTGAATTATCGATCCCAAGAGTTATATCAATATCTCTTGTTAATCGCGGTTCACCATACAGTAATACTGCCTGACCTCCGATAACGATGTATGGGATCTGCTGCGAATCGAATGCTTTGGCAAGTTTAACGAGAAGTGTTTGGAACATTGAGGTTCAGCTTTCGTGCGAGCTCAATATCATCCTCAAGACCATCAAGAAGATCCTTGTCCGTAAAATGGCCAAGCAGACGCGCTTGATTGTANNAGAGAGAATTTAAAAGAGTGAATTTTTGACTCAGCGTTAGCGGCTGTTTCATGCTGAATTCTTTTTCAAATTTTTCAATCTCTTTGTGGTTGGTAATCATATACTGTTAAGCTACTTATTTATCTTCAAACTCACAAACCTATTTCTTCAGCAGCTCTTCCGCCACATCATACGGAGTACGATTGCGTGAAAGGATCCTGGAAAGTTCATTGTCGAGCAGCTGTTTTCGGTCGGAATTCCAGAAGGTGATCTTGAATTTATCGTTGATGATCTCTTCAATGCGCGATCGCAATTGTTTCGCGCGTCGCTTTTCAAACTCGTTTGACTTTTTCAAATATTCCTGATGTCGTGATATTTCGGAAGTGATCTTGTCAATCCCGACTCCCTCACTCGCAGTTGATTTCACAACATCCGCCATCCACGAATGTTCATCGTGCGAGCGGAATCCGAGGATCATTTTAATGGACATTACCGCCTGATCCGCACCAGGACGGTCCGATTTGTTCATCACAAAAAAATCGGCGATCTCCATCAGTCCCGCTTTCATCGCCTGAATTCCGTCCCCCGATTCGGGAACAAGCACCACTACAGTCGTGTCCGCGGCTCCTGCAATATCCAGTTCCGATTGACCAACGCCGACTGTTTCAAAAAGAATAATATCAAATCCTGCCGCATCTAAAATATCTCCTGCTTCACGTGTCTTTTTGCTCAATCCTCCAAGCGAACCGCGCGATGCCATCGAGCGGATGAAGACACCTTCATCCATCTCAACTTCGTTCATCCGTACGCGGTCTCCAAGCAGCGCTCCGCCGGTGAACGGGCTTGTCGGATCGACCGCAATGATCCCGACTTTTTGATGTTGCGAGCGGTAGAATTTTGCCAGCTTGTTTGTCAGTGTACTTTTTCCTGCACCCGGAGGACCAGTGATTCCAATACGATATGCTTTTCCGGTATGTTTATATAGTTCTGAAAGAAATTGTTCTGCACCCGCATGCTCATTCTCCACGAACGAGATCGCCCGCGCAACGCTCCGCCTGTCACCCGAAAGAATTTTTTGTATGTCGATTGTTTGGAACATTAATTATAAGTCAGTGATTAGCGGTCAGGCATTATAGGTATTAGGTATTAGCAGTTAGGTTCTATTTTTTTCTTCTACCATCTACCTTTTTACATCTAACTTTTAACTTCTCACTTTTCACTTTTTACGTTTTTGTTTTAAAGAACTCCACCGTCCTCTTCAATCCCTCTTCAACCGTCACTGTTGGTTTCCATCCAAGTTCTTCATTGATCTTCTTGGAAGTGATCACGCTTCGCATCTGCTCTCCCGCTTTTGCAGGAATATGCTTCTCTTCGGCATTCGATCCGGTCAATTTTTTGATATGGTGGAACAACTGATTCACATCCGTTTCGATCCCCGTTCCGATATTAAAAATATTTGATCCTTTGTAATTCAAAGCCAGAACATTTGCTTTTACAACATCACCCACAAACACATAATCACGCGTCTGTTTCCCGTCACCGTTGATGATCGGCTGTTCGCCTTTCAGCATTTTCAGCGTAAAGATCGCAACAACTCCTGCATCGCCATGCGGATTCTGGCGTGGTCCGTAGATATTTGCATACCGGAGAATGACGTGATCGATCCCGTAGATCTCTTTATAGAAGAAAAGATATTTTTCCGTCGTCAGTTTGGTGATCCCGTACGGCGAAAGAGGACGCATTGGATGCTGCTCATCTGCAGGAAAATAATCCTGCTCTCCATAGATCGCGCCGCCGGTCGAAGAAAAAGTGACTTTTTTCAATCCATGTTTTCTCCCCGATTCCATCAAATTGAGGAATCCGAGAACATTTACCGAAGCGTCAAATTTCGGATCTGCAACCGATTTACGAACATCC
Source organism: Bacteroidota bacterium (assembly GCA_003456055.1). Taxonomy (GTDB): domain Bacteria; phylum Bacteroidota; class Ignavibacteria; order UBA10030; family UBA8401; genus UBA8401. The sequence goes on from DMPG01000183.1 coordinate 4,286, forward strand.
ATCTGAGCAGCAAAATGACACATCACTTCGATATTTTCATCTCGAAAGATATTTTCGACCGCTGAGTCCTGTATATCCATCCGATAGACTTTTGCTTTTGGATTCACATTCTCATCTTTCCCGCTGGAAAAATTATCCAAGATGATAACATTGTGTCCTTCGTTGATGAATGCATCAACAACATTCGATCCGATGAATCCTGCACCGCCTGTGACAAGTACGTTCATTGTTTTGGTAGTCCTTTCTTTCCAATATCAGTTCTAAAATATGCACCGTTAAAAGAGATTTTTTTTACGGCATCATATGTTCTTTCAATCGTAGTACGGAGTCCGCTGCCAATTGCAGTGACACCAAGAACTCTTCCTCCCGCTGATAGAATTTTCCCGTTGTCATTTTTTGTTCCGGCATGAAAAACAATTGCACCGTTCTTTTCGGCATCACGAATTCCAGAAATTTCTTTCTCTGATTCATAATTATCGGGATACCCTTTCGATGCCATCACAACACAGACAGCTGA
>DMPG01000327.1:0-2942 GCA_003456055.1 Bacteroidota bacterium
AAATGAGTTTGATAAAATAGTAATAACTAAAAGGATTTTTTTTGTTGGATGAAATCAAAGCGGACGAACGTCCGCTTTTTTATTTTTTAATCAATAAAGAATTTACAAATGTCATCAGTTCAGAGAAAGACCCTGGAATACAATCCGCAGAGATCTTTTTCTTCAGCGTGCTGGATGAGGCGATTCCGCCAACGATCAGTTTTCCATTGATGATCCTGGTTGTTTCATGGAGAGCCGCACAATCATCGATCAACTGTTTTTGTGTCCGCGGGGTCATTGTTGAAACGCAGACGATATTCGGGAGATAATTCTCGATTGCATCAATGAATGAATCTTTCGGAAGATTCGTACCAAGATAATAAGTCGTCCAGCCATCTGCTTCAAGGATATTGTTGACGCAGGTGATCCCAATTTCGTGATATTCAAATTCCAAACATCCGCACAATGCAATTCCCCCATGCTTTGGTTTTTTATGGACCTGATCCTGTAATTTAATGATAGCGTGAAGAGCAGTGTTCGATGCAAGGTGCTCCTGTTCGATCCCGATCTTTTTCTGAATCCATTGTTCACCGATCTTTTGGAATGCAGGGAAGAGAATTCTTTCGTAGATCTCAATTTGAGAGATCCTATTAGCATACAGGAAATTCAAAAACTGAAATGTATTTTCCCTGTTTCCTTCCAGTACCGTGTTGAAAAATATATCACTCAGTACCGGATAATCTTTTGTCAGGATCGCATAATCGGTTGAGACTGTCACTTTGCTGAGTTGTTCTTTTGCCGGAACGAGCAGGTCGGTAACATCGTACGAAAAAGTATCCATAAATTGGACGACATCTTTCATTTTATATTTTCGGTGTCCTCCGGGCGTTTTGATACAACGGAGCGAACCTTTGTCGGTCCAGCGTTTGATGGTCGATTCGTTGACCTTCAGCATCTTTGAAACTTCGTTAGTAGAGAGTAATCCTGGCTTCATAAAAAATGCCTTAGATGAATGATACGCACGTTATGCACGTTATAAGGTAAAGCATTTATATTGAAACATCAAGAGTAATTACTATGTGCGTTCATTATGGGTTTTTCCTATATTCTTCAACCAATGCACACTATCATAACAACATCATACCGAACTGCGGCGAAATTTATTTCAAACAACGAAACCACGGCATTTCCCACCGAAACCGTATACGGACTCGGCGCAAATGCATTTGAAAGCACTGCAGTAAAAAAAATATTCATTGCAAAAGGGCGTCCGTCGGATAATCCGTTGATCGTTCATGTTGCCGAAGTTGATCAGATTCCTTCAGTGGCATCATCGATGCCGCGATATGCGGAAAAACTAGTTGAAGAATTTTTCCCGGGTCCGTTGACACTTGTTCTTCCTAAGAATAAAAAAATTGCAATGAATGTAACAGCAGGATTATTAACTGTCGGTGTCCGAATTCCAAATAATCCGATCGCAAAAAAATTCTTAAAAGAATGCGGAGTTCCCGTTGCGGCTCCTTCCGCAAATATTTCCGGTTCACCAAGTCCAACTACCTGGCAGGCAGTAAAGAATGATCTCAATGGAAGAATTCCATGTATCTTAAAGGGAAACCCTTCCCGCATTGGCGTTGAATCAACCGTGCTTGATTGTACGGGAAGTGCTCCGGTGATCTTACGAGCAGGCGGTATCACGCTGGAACAATTGCGAAAAATTATTCCGGCAACACGACTGCAAAAACACCAGGGGGCAATACCCAAGAGTCCGGGGTTAAAGTACAGACATTATTCTCCGTTCGCGTATGTGTTCATTGTCAGCAGTATGAAAGAGACGGTACCGTTGAAGTCTTCCGCCTATATCGGTTTGCATAGTAATGAAAATAATAATTTTGGATTAAAAAAGATCTGCCGGACGGAGGAGGAATATGCACGATCGCTGTTTCATTTCTTCCGTGAATGTGATAAAAAGAATATCGAAACGATCTATTGTGAAAGTGTCAGCGAAGCCGGCATCGGTTTGGCAATTATGGATAGAATTCGAAAAGCGTCATATCAATAAATTCTACTAGAGCTATCGATGAAAAATATATTTCTATTGTCCTTGATCATTGGAGCAATCTGCTTTGCTCAGGATAAAAAAATCAATAAGGAAGAATTAAAGACCATTGCTCCGGTAGTACTGCATACCGATAAAAAGAAAGAAGTGAAAGACGGAGAAATGAAACAATATTATCTCGTCTTATTAAAAAGAGGTCCGATACGAAATCAGGATTCGGTAACGTCCGCCGCAATTCAAAAAGGACATCTCGACAATATCACCCGTCTCTATAATGAGGGAAAGATCGATATGGCAGGTCCGATGGGACATGACGGCGAATTGCGAGGAATCTTCATCTTTAATTCCGACTCCTATGAAGAAGTGCAGCAATTATGTTCAACAGATCCGGCGATCAAAGCCGGAAGATTAGTTGTTGAAATATATCCGTGGTGGGCAGAAAAAGGGAGCAAACTCCGATAATGATCTCTGTAAAAGAACAATTACGGTTGTCGGACTATACGACGCTCCATCTTGGCGGAACGGCGAGATATTTTTGCGAATGCACATCGGTTGATGATCTTCGATCGGCACTTCAATTTGCCAAAGAAAAAAATATTCGTTCTCATATTCTCGGCGGCGGAAGCAATACGATTTTCTCCGATGATGGTTTTGACGGACTTGTTATAAAGATTGGATTACGAGGACTTTCTCTTGTTCATGATGGAAATGATATTCTTGTCAGTGCAAAAGCAGGTGAGGATTGGGAATCATTCGTTGCAATGACTGTTGAAAAGGGATATGCCGGAATTGAATGTCTCTCGGGGATTCCTGGATTAGTTGGCGCAACGCCGATACAAAACGTTGGTGCATATGGGCAGGAAGTAAAAGAAACGATCGAATTGGTGAACGTATTGGAGCTGGGATC
>DMPG01000327.1:2969-3662 GCA_003456055.1 Bacteroidota bacterium
GGAAAATATATCGTTACTGGAGTAGTTTTTCGGCTGAAAATAAATGGAAGACCTTCAACAACGTACCCCGAAGTACAAAAAATGCTTGAACAGAACGTATCACTATCGACCCTTGCTGATGGAACGGAATCGCTTGCCGCAGTAAGAAATATTGTATTGTCATTACGAAAAAAGAAATCGATGGTGATCGATGCAAACGATCCGAACACGCGCTCGGTCGGTTCTTTTTTCCTTAATCCGATAGTGGATAATAACAGACTCGCAATAATACGTGATCAATGGAAAAATATGGGTGATGGAACTGCTGTCCCCACATTTCCATTTGGAGAACTGAAAAAAATCCCTGCGGCGTGGCTGATCGAAAAATCCGGATTTAAAAAAGGATACAAAAAGGATGGAGTCGGAATTTCAGAAAATCATACGCTCGCGTTGGTGAATTATCATGGAACTACCAAAGCATTGCTGCGGTTAGCAGAAGAGATACAGCAAGGAGTGGAAAAGGTGTTCAATATCCGTCTGCAGTTGGAAGCAAATGTTATTTCCTAAATAAAGTTAAGATTCAACTGATGCCACAAAACGTTTAGGTTATCTAATTAACTGACGTTACACAAAACAAGAAAAACGCTCATGGTCAGCAAGGCGCAAGTTAAATTAGTGAAGTCATCCTTCGACGCATCCTTCAAAAAGCGAAGG
>DMPG01000327.1:3745-4663 GCA_003456055.1 Bacteroidota bacterium
ACCAAAGGAGATTGTATGAGATATATCGTTATTGCATTGATGTGTGTTCTATCGACTGTCACTGCCGGTGACAAGAAAGAAAAAGCCAACTGCTGTTCACCAACAGCGACAGAGGAGTTTGCCGCATTCGGAAAGGATATGGCGTTTGTATCACTTCACGAAGCACCGGAACCGTTTGAGTTTGTGGCAACCGGCGGTGTTATGAAAAGCATTAAAACTTCCGACAGCATGGATGCAAATATATTTATTGTCGCAAGTCCGAAAACAAGCAATAACTATATTCTCATCTTTCACGAATGGTGGGGATTGAACGAATACATCAAACAGGAAGCAGAAAAAATCCAGACAGATCTTGGTAATGTTACAGTGATTGCAGTGGATCTGTATGATGGCAAGATCGCATCGTCACCGGATTCAGCTCGTACGTACGTTGGTCAGGTGAACGAAGAACGTGCTCGAACCATCATTTCTGCTGCGATCGATTTTGCAGGGAAGAAAGCAAAGATCGCTACACTCGGCTGGTGTTTCGGCGGCGGCTGGTCGATGCAAACAGCACTGATGCTAAACAAACAGGCTGTCGGCTGCGTGATCTATTATGGAATGCCGGAGAAAGATGTAAAGAAACTGGCATCCTTACAGTGTGATGTTCTTGGCATCTTTGGCAGTCAGGATAAGTTCATCAATACGGATGTTGTCGCAGAATTCGAGAAAAATATGAAATTGGCGAAGAAAAAATTAGAAGTAAAAATGTACGATGCGGATCATGCTTTTGCCAATCCAAGCAACCCGCATCATGACAAGACAATGACTGCAGAAGCACATGCTGTAACAATGAATTACTTACGATCAAAATTTGGTAAATAATAAATAGGACATCTGAAAAATCTACAATCAATGTCATTCTGAACGAAGTCACGA
>DMPG01000155.1 GCA_003456055.1 Bacteroidota bacterium
TGCTTCAAAATTTACCGAGCTTCGCGAGGAATATTTCGAGTTGTACGAAACATATTCTTTTTTAGAACTAGTAAGGACATTTTTTGTTCCCCATTTTTTTCCAATCTGACCGGTATATTCCTTAAACAACCGTTCCTGTTCGGCGGCATAATCGTCAAATTGTTTCGTCACTTCAGCTTTGTACTGCTGAAATGTTTCTTCCTCTTTTTGCGCTCCTTGTTCTTGTTCTTTTTTGAACTTTTCGAGTTCTTGTGCTTCCGTTTTGCTTTGCGCATTTGCAAAAATAAATATCGTAACAAATAAGCAAACGATAGGGGTATAATGTTTCATGAAGATATTTCCCTTATTTATGGAATAACGAATCCTATAACGACATCACTTTCGATGGTAATAATTGAAGAACGATCCGGCATGATAAATACGGAGTTTTCCTTATCGAGTTTTGTCTGCCAAACGATCTTCCCGGAATCGATATTGATCAATGTTATTTTGCCGTCAATAAAATAGAATATATTATCCTTTAGGATCAACGGTCGATGATGAACTTCCTTTGCACTAAAATCCCACTCATAATACCATAAGCGTTTCCCATTGATAGGATTTACTGAAGCAATTCCATCTTCTCCAAAGAGCAGCAGTTTATCCTTACGGCCGTCATAAGTACAGTGTATTATTTTTGAAATTGAATGAGTGAATGGTTCGTCAATATGCATTGAAGAACTGAGAGTGATCAAGGTGTCATTTCCGAATCCCGATGAACCATCCCTCAACAATCGTTCACCATTCCAATATGTTGATTGAAGATACAAATCATCATAGTTCATTTTTCCAATGCCGCTATCGGAAAATTCAAACGACCAATTGATCGAATCTTTCTTAGCGGTAGATAGTGCAAGTGAATACAAGAATTTTTCACTGCCAAAGAACAATTGCTTGCCATCCTTTGAATAATGTGCTATCGAATAATCATGGAATATCCTTCCGGGATCCGATTTGAATTCTTTCTTCCAATATACTTTCCCGTGTGAAGTATCGACAGCAAGCAGCAGGNNCCCATTTGAAGTATCGACAGCAAGCATCAGATAGTCATCTTCTTCCCATATCTTCTTTGTCGCTACCTTTTCTTTTTTGGTGTCAAACGAAAATTCTTGTTTGAATCCGCCGGTTTTGATATACAGGATCGAATCGATCATTGCCATATCAAAGACATAGCTCCCGCCAAGATCTTGTTCCAAGAGCATCCATTGTATTACACCGGTCTCTGCATTCAACGCAACGAGATTTTTATTCCCCGGCAACAATAGATGACTACCGATCGTCAGTGGTTTTGCAAGTGCAGAAAGTCCCCCCTCGAAAGACATCCCATCGGCCATCTTCATATAATTCTTAGAAAGTATCTTTCCATCTTCGAGATGGACTATGATCAAACCTTCGCCTCCTTCTTTTTTAGAATTTGGCTCGATCATTTCACTTGTCGTGTGAATCATAATTTTTGCAGTACTGTTTCCACTATCAATAGAAACAGTGTAATCGAAACCGATATTCTCAAATCCGAACGAAACAGATCGCGTGTCACTTGTAGCTGGCAGTGGAAGAATTCGTTTTGGCAATGATTCATCCGCATGCGCAACATTCGTCCGATAATTGATCTCACCGGTAAGCACATTAATGCTCATAAGATATAATTTCAGATCATCTGTAGGATCAAGATACGTAACGATGATATTATTCAAATGGCTCTTCACCATTCTATGAACAAATCCGTTTACCGCTATAGTCTTTGGTGCTGTCTGCCATAGTAATTTTCCGTTTTCCAGATTCAGTGCTGATAGTTTATTTTTTTGACTGATGATTGCAACCATTCCGGAATCTGTTTGAGCAACGATGATATTTCGTAATTCATCCAAATCGATCGAAGTTTCTGCCAAAATATTGTTGAGATAATTCACATGGATCAATTTTTCTTCACCAATCACTGCGCATCCGGTTGCGGTGGAAAGGAAAACATTATACTGGTCTGAAATATCAATTGGCCGCTGCGCGATAATTCTGTTTGAATCAAGATTGATAACGACGAAATTTTTATCAAACATTACAACAGCAAAATGCTCGTCTGGTTCGACATAATTCCATATTCGTTTTTGTTTGATAAGGTCACTATTTGGTTCGGCTTTAGGAATTGCCAAAAGTTTTTTTCCATTGACCAGTGAAATTAAGGCACACTCATCATTATCCAAAAATGCCAGATATTTTCCGGTTTTTGGTAAAGGAATAAAATTTACCGTTCCATTTTCGGTTAACGATCGTTCGTATGCCAATGGAAGACGCCACATTTCTTTTCCGTTTTCCAGATTCACCGCAACATCAACCTCTTTGAAGTGGAATAACAGTGTTGAATCGATCACATTCATTCCAAGAAAACGATCCTGCTCGATCTTTTGATATGATTTTTTCCATACCAATGTATTCGCTAGAACATTATAACACTCAAGCGTATCTTCATTGGCAACCAGATACAACGAATCGTTGATCACTTGATGAACAGCTTTCTCGCTGTATTCTTTAATCTTAACACTCCAGACCTTTTTCCCCGTAGCGTTCTCATAGAGCCACGCGTATTCATCCGCCCAAAGAAAAATATATTTTCCATTTTGGATCGGTTGTATCTTCTTTACATCATCCTGCAATTCCGATTTCCAGGATAATTTATTTTGCTGCGCGAATAGAAAACCCGATACTAATGCAATCAATAGTGAATAGAAATAACGATTCATAATTACTCCAACAATGATAAAGCATGTGCCAATAGAACGAGATAAATTAAATTAAGACCAGCGACCGTTTCTCTTCCGAATCGCCGATTGAAGATTTGAATCACTTTGATTCCCGTTGAAAAATAATCTCTTAACGGATCTGACTTGTATAACTGTTGAAACGATCTGCATACTGTTTATCGCTTCGTGAACGATATCCTTCATCACGGATAACCTGTTGAACCTTCACCAATCGTTCACGAGAATCATCATTTTTCAAATAGTTTTCGTCAAAGATATCTTGAGTTGAAGCGGACGGTTCCTGGATCCGCAGAAGAACGCCGGCGATTGCCGTAGGATCATAACCGGCGCGTTTAAGATAGACCATTGCAATTCGATCTGCATCGATTTCGTAGGTAAGAAGTCTCGGCGAGATCAAATTTTGGTAGACATTATCCGCATATTCTTCCAATTCCTTTTCTTCTTCTCCCATTGGTCCGGTCTCTTCCTCAAGTTCAGCAAATGCCTGTTCTGCTTTTATCTTTGCTTCGCTCTTATTTAATTCCTTTATGCCATGACGTTGGATAACGTGAACCATTTCGTGAGCAATCACTCCTGCAAGTTCTGCTTCGTTTGTGCACGCTTTGAACATTCCTTTCGAAATAAAAATATACCCACCGGGAACAGCAAATGCAGAAGCACGGTCATCATTCAAAATATAGAATCGAAAACCAAGATCGTATGCTTTGGTATATTTGGAAAGATAATTTCCGATCATATTGATATAGCGCGTTGCCACTTTATCATTGACAATTCCTTTTTGAGCAGCGATCTTCTGCGCAATACCAAGACCGATCCCTTCTTCATGAAATTGAAGATCGAACGGTTTTTCAATGTTCATGAAGCCGCGAAATGGTTCAATCGTAAAACTATGCTCGAACTGATCCATATCTTTTTCCGTTACCACTGGATTTGAATACTTGCTGATATCTTCTCCATCTCCTTCAGTACCCTCGACATATTTTTTTCCAAACCCTTTTACCGCAGCGGCAAGTTCGGCACGCGAAGCGCGGGTTGATGTTTTTCCTTTGACAATACTTTCATCACGCGAAATACTTCCCTTATTACTTATAAAACTGTTTTCCGAAAGCCATCCGATATCACTTTGTTCCGTTTTTACTTTTAACCAGCTCCCTTTTTGCTCTAATTTATTCACATCAACCGACGAAGGTATTGCGGCGACTATCTGAAAATACGATGCCGGACCTTCGCGAAGATAATTGGTAGGCTGCGTTGTGCGCATTTTCTGAGCATTGGTTTCCATCACAAGAAGCAATGGTACCATCAGAATTATCATTCTTTTCATAAAAACTCCAAGATAAAAATTTTCTTGATCGTTATTTTGACGTCATCACATATACTCCGTCCCACTGTTTGGGCGGAGGATTTTTTCGACACTCTTCACATCGTTCAATATACATTTCCGACGCATAATCATCGGGCTTTGAATTCAGTACTGTTCTAAACATCGAGATCGCATCGTTCCACTGTTGTTCTCTATATAATGTCAGTCCGGATTCAAATGTTTGTACCATTTTCAGTAATTGTTCTGTTATTTCTTCTTTTTTACACACAACTTCATAGAT